>JAJWOJ010000421.1 GCA_021635425.1 Clostridiales bacterium
ATAATAATCTGTTAAAATATAAGCATGATAGAATTACTTGCGCCCGCGGGAAACGAAGAGTGTTTCTTTGCGGCGATAAATAACGGTGCAGACGCCGTATATCTCGGGCTTGATTCCTTTTCGGCAAGAAAAAACGCAGGGAATTTCACCAAAGATAATATAAATTATTTCGTATCTTACGCTCATACGACGGGTGTTAAGGTGTATGTGGCGTTGAACACGATCGTAAAAGACGACGAGCTTAAAGATTTTTTGCTTACCGCTTCTTATGCATGTTCGGCGGGTGCGGACGCGCTTATCGTTCAGGACGTGTTTCTCGGCAAACTTCTGCGCGAATATTTCCCCGATATCGAATTGCATTTAAGCACTCAGGCGGGGATAAATAATGCCGAAGGAGTTGCGGTTGCCAAAGAATACGGTTTTTCGAGAGTTATTCTTGCAAGGGAAACGGAGCGGAAAGAAATTAAAAGCATAGCCGAGAAAATCGACACGGAAATTTTCGTTCACGGAGCCCTTTGCAGTTCGTTTTCCGGGCATTGCTATATGAGTTCGTTTATAGGCGGAAACAGCGGCAACAGAGGGCTTTGCAAGCAGCCTTGCAGGAAGAAATATAAAATCGAAACGAAGAGCGGCGGAGGCGAATATTCGTTTTCTCTTGCCGATCTGAAGCTTGACGATAAGATATCGGAAATTGAAAAGCTCGGCGTGAAAAGCGTTAAAATAGAGGGGAGAATGAGAACCCCCGAATACGTTGCGGCGGCTGTAAGACTGTACAGAAACGCAATCGACGGCAAAACGGCAGATGACGAAGAAATTTTTCGTACATATAACCGCGGAGACTACACGAAAGGATATGTTTACGGCTACGACGGCGGAATAGTTTCCGATAAAATTCAGAATCATAAAGGCGCGTTTTACGGGAAAGTGAAGAAGGTCGGCTCAGACAAGCTTATTGCCGATTCTTCGGAAGTTCCGCATAAGGGCGACGGATTTAAAATCGTTCGGGACGGGTTCGAGGTCGGAAATGCCGTAGCGTTAAACGACGGTCGGGAACTTGCTTTTAAAGGGTCGGTTAAAGTCGGTGACGAAATAAGGATAACCAGAGACGAAAAGCTTTCCGAAAAGCTCGACGCCGTGCCGGGGAAGAAAGAAAAACTTGTTGTTTCGGCAAAGTTTTCCGAAGGAGAGTTTCCCGAACTGTCGGCAAAATGCGTGACGGTCGTTGGCGAAGAAGTCCTTGAAAAAGCAAAAACAAGACCTGTCGCCGCGGAAGATATCGGAGAGAATCTTTTAAAGACAGACGTATATCCCTTCGAGCCGCAAGCCGAAGTTTTTGTGAAAGGCGAGCCGTTTATTGTGAAATCGAAGCTGAACGCATTGAGGGCAAAATTTTACGAAACGGTTTTTTACAAAGACGTAAAACCTTTGAAAAACATCGATTTTGTCTTTGATTTTGCAAATAATTTCAAGCCGTCTTATAAATGCGTTGCAATGGCGGAAAGATTTGTGTCATTGCCCGAAGGATATGCTTTCGTTTTGTTTCCCGATTCGTATGACGACAGGGAAAAGATAGAAACGGAGACACGAGCTATCCGCGAAGATAAGTATTTATATGTTCCCGCGTTTTTACGGGAAGACGACGTAAAGATAATAGAAGAGCTTCTTCCTCTTTTCGACGGCGTTTATGCAGACGGGCTTTCGGGGCTTGAAATTGCCGATAAAGCTTCAAAAAAGGTTATTGTCGGCACGGGATTTAACGTTTTTAACTCTGCGGATGTTTGCGAGCTTAAAAAACGCGGGATAAACGATATCGTTTTTTCCAAAGAACTTTCCCTTCGCGAAGCGGAGAAAATAAGCGGAAGCGGCTATTTGTTTACGTTCGGCAGGATAAGGCTTGCGGAGTTTTTATATTGCCCTTTTAAAAAGCAATGCTTCGATTGCAGAAGGAAAAACTACTTTTCGGTAACGGACGATACGGGGCATTCGTTCATGCTAAGAAGGTATAAGCTTAACGGAAAATGCCGTTTCGAGCTTTATAACGGCGATATAATAAAAACTTCAAAAACTGCTTATAATTTCTT
>JAJWOJ010000422.1 GCA_021635425.1 Clostridiales bacterium
TTGTCTTTCAGGTTGACAGAGAGCCTTTTCAGCAGTTCCGTCTGCTCGGCGTTAAATCTGTTCTCCGTGGATAAAATCGCGCCTTCCATTACGTAAACGCCTCCGCCTACGCCTTTGTTCGTGAAAATCGGGTATGTAAGCGACAGCAACGCTATGTCGTTCACTATCGTCCGACGGCTCGTTTCGAACTCGAACGCTAAATTGTCCATAGTATCGTGCCGCCGCACTCTCAGTACGTCGATGATCGCTTTTCGTCTTTCGCTCGCCGTCAACCCGTTTTCACCTCCCTCGCAACCTTTGTGCCTTTAGTCTAAATTTGAAATGTGCAACTTTTCTTCACATTTCAAAAATTTTTTTTAATTTTTTTTGCTTTTCTTTTTCGGCCCGTTTCGGCAATAAAAAAAGCCCCCGACAAACAGACTTTCCATTCAAGAAAATCTGTCCGTCGGAGGCCTCTCGCTTTACGGTTTAACCTGCCGCTCTAATACGAACGAGGAACTCGGCTTTACATTGTCACTGCTTCAGACCGACCGAGTATCTTTCGTAAGTTATTCTGTTTTTCACCATTGCACTTCTTGACCTTCGGGCGCAACGACTTCCATTTGCATAACCCTTCGGCTTTTTTTACTTGCCACCGTTACCGCGCCGCAGCACGGACAACACACCCGTACTACGCCCGCTTCGTTTTTTATCCCTATCAACGGGTGAAAACAATTGTTGCAAACCATTTTCTTCGTCGCCGTTCCGCTTTTTTGCCGCATCCTTTTCCCGCCTTTTCTCTATTACTTATTTTCAAGATTCTTTATCGCCCTGATTGCCACACCCTGTATCTTACATTCCGTTACCGCAATATCTTTCATGCGTTTATTCTCGGGGTGTAAAATAATCTTTCCGCTTGTTATATCCGGGCGATAACGTTTCAACGTTACCTCATTCCTCACCAGCGCGACTATTATATCGTTATAATTCGCAGTCTCCTGCTGCTTTACAAGAACAAGATCTCCGTCCGAAATCCCTGCGTCTATCATAGAATTTCCGCTCGCCGTCAATAAAAAACACTTTTTTGAGTTACCCACGAACGATACGGGTAGTCTTACGTATCCGTCTATGCATTCGTATTCTTCCGATAACGGCCCGCAAGGCACATACCCCAGTTTCGGCACGGCTATCATTTCTTTTTCCGTTTCATTTATAACATCCGTTTCATAGCCGTTATCCCCGATTGTAAGCTCTCCTTTTTCCTGCAAATACTCTATATACCGTTGAATATTGCTTTTGGAACAACCGACCTCTTTCGCTATATACCTCACCGTCGGACTTTCTCCGTATACTCCGAAATATTCCTCGATACACCGCTTTATCTTTACTGCCAAATCTTCGTTTTTTCGTTGCATATCTTTCCTCTTCTTTAATGGACGATTTGTCCTTCGTTGTGATTGTATTATATCCTTTTTTCACTCTTAAGTCAATCCCTTTCAGGGTATAAAAAACGAGATGCTCGCATTTGCAAGCACCTCCCTATTTTCTCGGCTCTCTCCTCTTGACAAGGTTAGTCCTTATACAAATTATACAGTTGTTCCGTATACGACGAAAGGCGTTCTTTTACTTTTTCGGGCGCAATTACTTTCAGTTTATCCCCGAAAGACAGACACCACACGAGAAACGTAGGACTTATCTGCACTTCCGCTTTGAATCTAAGTTTCCCGTCGCCTTTATCCTCGAAACGGATTTCGTCTCCGAATGTATCGAACAGCCTGTCTACTATATCCGACGCTATCTCGAACTCCACCTCTTCAGCTTCGCCCTGATACATTCCGAACAGCGTCTTTTTGTGCTTTTGCAAGTCTTGCTCGCCGCCCGTATATATCTCTGCTCGCGTTTCGAGCATTTCCACACCGTCCATTCTGTCCAACCTATAATGCACGACGTCGTTATGCCTTCCGTCATAAACGATAAGATAGTAATAATTATTGTCGTATATAGTCGCAAGCGGATTTACGGTATATCTACCGCCTTTATGGCGATAGACTTTTTTATGATTTTTGTCGTAATTAAAGTAGCGGAAAGATATTTTTCTG
>JAJWOJ010000423.1 GCA_021635425.1 Clostridiales bacterium
GTATTTATGCGGCGTTACGCCGTATTTCTTTTTGAATTGCTTTATAAAATAGGAAAACGAGTCGTAACCGACGGCGGAACACACTTCGAGCGCGGACATGGACGTGTTTGCAAGAAGTTCCGCGGCGTGTTCGAGCCGTAAATCTATAAGATAATCGGAAATAGTCACGCCGAGGTATTTGCGGAATGCGTTCGATACGGTCGCATGGGAATAATATGTTTCGGAAATGATATCGTCAACCGACTTCGTGAACGCGTCGGGCGAATTTAAGAGCTGAAGGATGTCGAGCATCCATTTTGGGTATGAGGGCGCGGCGATAAGCATTTTCGTGCGGTATAGCCCGATAACGAAATGGAGAAGGGAAAAGCTGACGGCTCTCAGTTCCTTGTTGTTTGCTAGTCCCTCTTTGTCCTGCGCCGTTTCTTCCTTGCCCGCGATTACGGATAACGAGTCGAGTTTATCGGCTTGACGAATTATCGCCTGAAAAGCGTCCGACGATATGTGAAAATTGAAAATTCCGTTGCATATTTTTTCGTAAAGGTCGCCTGAAAACATCGCGCATACGGCGCGCACTTCCTCGTCTTTGTAGTATAAATCCCTGTGAAGGTGGGGCGTGGTGCGGAAAACTATGGCGTGAGTGTGCGGCGGGCCGATCAGAAAGGCGTCGCCGGGTTTTGCGACGAACTCGGTGTCGTTGACGAAATTAGACGTTTCGCCTTTTTCGAAAAGCACGAGTTCCCACACGGTGTGCGAGTGCGGTCGGTTGGGCGTTGTGTACTTTCTGCACAGAAAGTTTTTGTTGAACACCATTTTTTCGAGTTTAGAAGCCATTTTCTCACCTTAAACCATTTTTATTTTATTATAGCCGATTTTTTCTGCCTTGTAAACGATTTGGAGATAAAAGCAAAAAAAAGTTGCTAATTCAGTCGATAAAGCCGTAAATTTGTATAAAAAAGCACTTTTTTTACGAAATAAAGCAAGACATATCGTTTGAATGGATTTACAATACATTTTATAACCAACGTTATAACCAACGGCAAAGACATTGCAAAAACGGAAGAAAAATGATATAATTGAACCCGGAGGAAAGTTGTATGGAAAACAAAATCAAGATTTTTGAAAATAAACAAGTCCGCACGGCTTGGAATGCAGATGAAGAAGAATGGTATTTTTCCGTCGTGGATGTAGTTGCTGTTTTAACTGACAGCGAAACCCCGAATAACTATTGGAAGGTTTTAAAAAACCGTCTGAAAAAAGAAGGGAGTGAGTTGGTTACAAATTGTAACCGACTGAAACTGCGCTCTCCGAAAGACGGAAAAACTTATAACACGGATGTACTCAATACGAAAGGCGTTTTGCGCCTTGTTCAGTCGATTCCGTCGCCAAAAGCCGAGCCGTTCAAAATGTGGTTGGCGCAAGCGGGGAGCGAAAGACTTGACGAAATAGCCGACCCCGAAAAGGCAATACTTCGCGGTGCGGATTTTTATCGTGCTAAGGGTTATACGGAAGGCTGGATAAACCAAAGGCTTCAGACGATAGAAATGCGAAAAAAGCTCACCGACGAATGGAAAGAGCGCGGAGTTAAAGACGGTGCGGAATATGCTATCCTGACCGATGAAATGACAAAAGCCTGGAGCGGTATGACCGTTAAAGAATATAAAGAGCTTAAAGGACTAAAAAAAAAAATTTGCGGGATAATATGACGGATATAGAGCTTGTTCTGAATATGCTTGCCGAAGTTACGACGACGGCGCTTTCAAAGAAAGAACAGCCCGAAACGTTTACCGAGAATCGTTCCGTGGCAAAACGCGGCGGTAAATTTGCGGGTGATACTCGTAAGCGTTTTGAAAAAGAAATCGGCGAAAAGGCAGTATCGCCGCTTAATGCAAGCGATAAACCGGCGCTGGAAAGAAAGGCGAATAACGACAAAAAATAAAATTGATTATATAAAAACCGTCTGTCGCATTATGCTTGACATGCATAGCGGCGGGCGGTTTTTTTGTGGATTAAATTATTCTCGTCGGGACTTTTATTGTAGCGAAATCGGTTTTAAAACTTGCTTGCGGTTATGGAT
>JAJWOJ010000424.1 GCA_021635425.1 Clostridiales bacterium
GAAAACTAACGCTTGCGCTGTCTGCTGCGCCGGATATAGAAATCGTATGCGTAGACTCGGCGGAACGATTCGACGATAATAAGGCGTATTTGCAGGAAAGAATAAACGTTGAGCCGAATCCGCAGATAAAAACGCTTCTGAAAAAGGACGCGACGTTTCTCGACGAGATTCAGGCGGAACTCACCACGGCTCGACAGTTTATATTTATCGCAAGGTGCAAGGGCTTAAAAACGTCGCAGGTTTTCTCGTATGCGAACACTGTAAGTAAGGTGTTGTCAGAACAAGGCTTTGACGTTCATAGAATGAAGAAACCTATGATTAAACGACTTATAGCCCTATATTTCGACGCCTCTTTAACGGGAGAGAGCATTCCCGATTACGACGGCGAGCAGTATTTCAACTTAAAGGAGAGCGAGTAATGTCAAAGAAAAAGATATCGCCGGAAAAGGCGGAGAAACTCGATACGAAAACATTTTTCGATTGCGTTCTGCCGGGAATAATCAAATTCAACGTCGACCATTATATCGTCGGCGACAGTTACAGATGCACGTGGGCGGTGAGAGAATATCCGCCGCTTACCGAACAGCAAGCGATTTTTGCAAGAGTGGCGGATAAAAACGGCGTGACCTTGCGGATATATCATCGACTTGTTGAAGCGGCGGAGCAAAGAAAAATCATTCAGAACGCCACGAGAAAAAACAAGATGAAATCCACCGCAAACGATATGACTGACAGTGTGGAAGCCGAAGGCAATTTGCAGGACGTAATCGACCTTTTAGCGGGTTTAAGAAAGAGCCGCGAGTGTTTACTCCATTGCGCGGTGTTTATCGAATTAAAGGCGAAATCGCTCGAATGTTTACGCGAACTTCAAAACGAAACGCTTATGGAACTTGCAAGAGCGAAAATTACGGTGGACAGGCTAACTTTAAGACAAAAAGAGGGATTTTTGTCTGTTCTGCCTTTCGGCGCAAATCAATTTGGAACGCTGTATGAGCGTGTATTGCCCGCAAGTTCGGCGGCGAATTTCTATCCGTTCGCTTTTTCGGGTAAGACCGATGCTAACGGCTTTTATATCGGGAAAGATAAATACGGCACGAACGTAATCGTCGATCTCGATCGCCGGGCAGAAGATAAAACGACGAGCAACGTTTTAATTCTCGGTAACAGCGGACAGGGCAAAAGTTATCTGATGAAACTTCTGCTCACGAATATCCGCGAATCGGGCAAGAAAGTAATCTGCCTCGATCCCGAAAGCGAGTACGAAGAATTGTGCAAGAATCTTGGCGGGTGCTATATCGACTTTTTATCGGGTGAGTATAAGATAAACCCGTTAGAGCCGAAAGCGTGGACGGAAACAACGGGCGAAGCAAGCGTGAAAGAAGAAAATACGGAAAACTGCCCCGAAGCGTTCAAGAAAGTAACGCGGCTATCGCAGCATATAGCGTTTCTAAAAGATTTCTTCAAAGCGTATAAGGATTTCGACGATACGCAAATCGATACGATAGAAATTCTTTTAACGAAACTATACGAAAAGTGCGGCATTACGGATGAAACGGACTATACGCAGAAAACAGCGAAAGATTATCCGACTATGTCGGATTTTTATGCGCTTTGCGAAGAAGAATACGTTTCATACGACAAGGAAAAGAAATACTTGTATTCAGAAGAAACGTTGCAGGAAGTGTGCCTTGGAATTCACTCTATGTGCATCGGGGCGGAAAGCAAATATTTCGACGGACATACGAATATAACTTCGGACGATTTTCTGTGTTTCGGCGTGAAAGGTTTGTTGGAGTCAAACCGCAGACTTAAAGACGCAATGCTGTTTAACATTCTCTCGTATATGTCGAACAGGTTGCTCGGCGAGGGAATTACGGCGGCGAGCATTGACGAATTATATTTGTTTTTAACGAATATGACGGCAATCGAGTATATCCGAAACGCGATGAAGCGAGTAAGAAAAAAGGACTCGTCGGTAATACTTGCGAGTCAGAATATAGAAGACTTCCTTCTGCCTTCGATCCGCGAATTTACGAAACCGCTGTTTTCTATTCCGACGCATCAATT
>JAJWOJ010000425.1 GCA_021635425.1 Clostridiales bacterium
AGAAAGCAATTGAAATGTACGGCAAAGCGGTAGAGAACGGCGAAAAAGCAGGACTCGAAGCGATTAAAAACCTTTATGCAAAGCTGAACGAAAAGAAGGAATGACACCGTTTGATGTGTCTTTATGCAGGAAACAATGCTCTTACTTCGGTAAGGGCATTATTTTTTTCGGAAAAACAAAAAAATATCGTTCACTTCCCAATATTGGGAAATGAAAATTTGAAATAGATAGTCTTTTGTGATATAATACGGCTACATTCTAAATTGAACGCAAAGTTCAGTTTAGTAAAAAGAGGTACTACGGATGAGAACGCTCAACACGACGACATTGGACAATATGGAAAGTTTCATTATCGACTACCAAAAGAGAAAAGGCAAATCGCCGAGTTTCAGAGAGGTAATGAAAGCATTGAATATGAGTTCGCTTAACCTTGTAAGAACGTATATCCTTGCGCTTGAAAACAGCGGCAGGATAGAGCGGACAAGACTCGGCAATATCGATATGTTGCCGAAGCTGAAACCGAGCGGAGTGGCAATCACGCCTATCGTCGGTTCTATCGCGTGCGGACAACCTGTTGACGCGGTGGAACAGATAGAAGAAAGCGTTACGCTTCCGCGAGCGATTTTCGGCGGTGGGGATTTGTTTATTCTTCATACGCACGGCGATAGTATGATTGACATCGGAATAAAGCACGGCGATCTCGTCGTAATCAGAAAGCAGAACACGGCAGAGAACGGCGATATTATAGTCGCTATGATGAATGGTGAAACAACATTGAAACGTTTTTATAAAAGGAACGGGAAAGTGGTGCTTCATCCGGAAAATAAAGAGATGAAAGATATTATCGTCAAAGACTGTGAGATACAGGGCGTTTTGGTAAGCTGTATCCACATATATAATTAAATCGGTATCAAGCGTTTTTGCCCCGAAAGCGCAAAGATATATAAATTGGATTACAAATGATGTCTGACTGTTGTATAGGAGTTATCCCGACCATACCGTAGCAGTTAGATAAATTCAAATCGTTTGTAAGTTTAGGGAGAAAGGAGGTTGTATTTAATGAAATACGCAATGTGTCCGAAATGCGGTCGTCGCCTGTGCAAGGGCGAGAACGGAACGAAAGTGGAAATGGAGTGTCCGAAGTGCGGAGAATTTGCTTCCGTTATCATCGAAGAAGATGACATACATATCAGCAAAAAGCCGATCTTTACGACGCCGGACGTTCCGACAAAACTAAAACAACACGCCTAAATACTCAAACTAAAAAACTGAATAGTATAGTGGGAAAAGAAGTGCCGTTGTATTTCTTTTCTGACATCTTGTTATGAGGCTGAACTCGACAGAGAATCGTGAGGAGCCTGACAGATAGTAAAATCCTGAAAGCATAGGGTTAGTCTATTTGTCAGGCTTCTTTTTTGATGCCTTTTTATGCCCGATTGTGAGGATTTTACCCCTCGCAGTCGGGCTTTTTTCGTTGTGGGCAGAAATCTGTCCGATTGCGATTTTTCAAAAACAAAAATCAAAATCGGAGGATTTCAACAATGAAAAAGAAAGTCTATTACAAACTCAACCGTTACCAAGTAACCAAAGTCGAAGTGGAAACCGTAGAGCAGGAACAAGCGGTAAAAATGCTGAACCGTGACACGGATCGCTTCGCAAAATCGGAAGATACATACCGCGAGCGATACGCTTCGCTCGATGAAATGTATGAAGAATCGGGGTTTGAGCCTGCGGATGATAGTCCGACACCGGAAGAGCAGTTCTTGGAGAACGAAAAGAACGAAGCAATCAAAAGGCTTGTAGCAAAAGCAATGGAAGAACTCACGGAAAAGCAAAAAATCGTTGTTTACAAAACCTTTTGGGAAGAAAAGACATTGCGAGAAATAGGGGTTGAATTAGGTGTTGACAATAAAACCGTTCACGAGAATTTAGAAGCCGCAAAAAAGAAGTTGAAAAAATATTTTGAGAAATTTTGAAAAACACCCCCGCAAAACGCTTCTAACTTTCCAATGTAGTGAGGGGGTATGAATCCCGAACAAAAAACGGCAGTCAGGAGGTAGGACGCA
>JAJWOJ010000426.1 GCA_021635425.1 Clostridiales bacterium
AATTGTATGTTAAAAAGTGAAAAATTGCGCGAAGAGCGTTATTTAAAAAATTTGCACCGATTTGATTTTATTGTTAAAAACACAAAAAATCTTTTTTGACATTAATAGACACAATAGGCGAACAAAATAGATATTTGCCCGAAAAAAACGATTCACGTTATGTTTTCGGTGTTAAAACGTAAGACGGAGAATTGTTTTTATTCGAAGCGGAAGGCGTAAAGGCCGAGCCGATGGCAAAGGTTGCAGACAGACCGGAAATCAGGGAGATAAAATATGAAAAATAACGAGAGAAAATTGCCGGCATATCCGCTATTTGTTAAAGATCCGAATTTTTCTTTGTGGACTACGGCAGAGGAACTTAATTCGGTAAACGTAACAAGTTGGTACGGCGCCGAAAAGAAAATTTACGGCTTTATAAAAACGAGGGGGGAAACCTATTGTTTTTTGGGAAATGCCGCGGACTTTAAAAATTGCGGAGTAAAAAAAGCCGAACAACTTTATACAGGCGTAACGGCGTTTACCACCGATTACGAATTCAAGGCGGGAAACGCTCGGCTTAAAGTGAGTTTCGTTTCGCCCTTGCCGCCTGCCGATTTGCAGCTTTTATCTATGCCCGTGTGTTATATGAGGTATGAAATCTCGGGAGACGACGACGCGGAGATATCCTTATTTGTTAACCGAAGAATAGCATATAACGACATACCCGAAAATTTGGATAAACGCGTGAAAGGCGGCGTTATGCCGCTTGAAAATTTCGAGGCGGCGTTTATCGGACTGAAACGACAACTTCCGCTTTCCAACGCGCACGACGTGATAGGCGCGGATTGGGGATGGTGGTATTTATCGGGCGAATCGGCGTATATACTTGACGAAAGCGATTTATCCGCATACTTGTCGGCGGATTTTATTGATTTTTCAAATAGCGGAGACGAGAAATATATCGGAAGCATTAATCGCAGTAAAAGCGGAATAATAATGCTCGGATTCGACGAGGGAGTATCGATAGATTATTTCGGAGAATACCTTAAAGGCTTGTATTTAAGCGACAATAATATCACCGACGCTTTACGTTTCGTATACAAAGAAAGCGCCGATATAGATCGGAAATTAAGCGCTTTCGATGAAGATCTGAGGAAAAAAGCAAAGGAATACGAAGCGGATTATCTGAACGTTTTATATGCAAGTTTACGGCAAAGCATTGCCGCGCATAAACTTGTGAAAGACAGAAACGGAGAAGTATTGTTTTTATCCAAAGAGTGCGGTTCCAACGGTTGCATAGCAACGGTGGACGTAAGTTATCCGTCCGTGCCGTTGTATCTTTTGTATAATCCCGAATTAGTCAAGGGGATGATGCGCCCGATTTTAAAATTTGCGCGCATGCCGATATGGAAATACGATTTTGCTCCGCACGATTGCGGTATTTATCCGTTTTGTACGGGACAGGTTTACGCACTGAAAGGGAACGGAGGAAAATATCGCGGCAATTATGCCGGAAATTCATATGTAGAAACATCGTATCCCGTATATCTTTTGCCGCCTGAATTCGACGCTTACGATTTTGACAGGCAAATGCCCGTTGAAGAATGCGCGAATATGCTTATCATGTTTGCGGCGCTCGATAAATTCGGAGGAGAGAAAAGCTTTTTCTTACAAAACGCCGATTTGTGTAAAAAATGGGTGGAATATCTGGTGAAAGACGGATTAAAACCCGATACTCAATTATGCACCGACGACTTTGCCGGGCATTTGAGAAACAATCTGAATCTTGCGATAAAGGCGGTAGTAGGCATAGCGTGTTATGCCGAACTTAACGACAACGAAAAGTATAGGCGAATCGCAAAAGACTATGCGGATAAAATATCGGCGTTTATACTTGAATTCGACCATTCGCCTTTAACGTGGGACAGTGGGGAAGAAACGTTTTCTCTGAAATATAATTTTGTTTTCGATAAAATACTCGGTTTCGGGTTATTTAAGCAAAGTTTGCTGGAAAGGGAAGTCGATTATTGCCTTACAAAAATACAAAAATTCGGAATTCCGCTCGACAGCCGGAAAG
>JAJWOJ010000427.1 GCA_021635425.1 Clostridiales bacterium
ACAAGAAGAACGAAGTAGCCGTAATCGATGACACCGAAGAAGACTACGTTACGGATGAACCCGTGCTTCCGAAAGCGGACGAACAGCCTGCAAAACAGGAAGAAAAGGCAAGCGTATCGCCTTTTTATGAGAAGTATTCAGAGTTGCAAAAAGAGAATCCCGATAGCATTATCGTATACCGTTTGGGCGATTTTTACGAAGTAATGGGCGAAAAGGCTGAACAAGCCGCGACAATTCTCGATTTAACACTCACGGGACGGGATGTAGGTTTAGACGAAAGAATTCCTATGTGCGGTTTTCCGTATCACGTTGCGGACAGATACTTCGGAAAACTTACTGAATCGGTTAGCGTTGTCGTGGTTGAGCTGGATGCAGAGCCTTTTAAGATTCTTTCGCGCGCCGAAGCAAGTAAAACGCCTGAACTTGTAGAATTATCGCCCGAAGAAAGCGAAGATCTTGACCGCATTTTTTTCGAACAGGAAGAAACGGAAGAGCAACCCGATTATGTGGGTGAGATAGACACGCGTTTCCCGATTGACGACAATTACGGAGATGAGGACGAACCGACCGACGAAGAAATCGAAGAAGCGTTTGAAGCCGCAGAAGAAGAGGAATCGGACGAAGAAACGGAAGATAAAAAGCAGACCAAAGAAACGAAACCCGAAAACAGGGGGAAGCCGATTTGGGAACGCCGCAATCGACCGAGTATGCAAAGGTCGCTGTTCGACGCGTTTGAGGAAAAAACGCCAAAAGAAAAACTCAAAGAGTGGGGCTTGAAACGCGGGAGCGGCTTTGAATACGGGAAATACCGCATTTACGAGAAGTATCAGGAGAACCCGACCGACAAAGAATTTGCCGATTTTTTAAGGAGAGAATACGGCACGGGCGGTGGCGGTTACGATGACGAGATATGGACTGACGGCAAGGGAATGAAGCTTCGCCATCGGGACAGAGAAAACCCCGAAAACGAAGTCGGAATGATTTTGAAGTGGGAACAGGTTGCTTACGGTATTGCAGACCTTATCGACGAAGATAAATATTTCGACGACAAAGAAAGCGAAGAATACATAGCGTTTCTGTCCGAGCGTCGCGGCACGGACGAAAACCGCGTAAAGGCAATCGCCCGACACATCGCAGAGGACGGAGTAAAGCGAAACGAGAACGGAGAGAGAACGAGCTTCTTTTCTTGGCGGTATGCGGACTATAAGTTTTGTAAGGATCACGCGTCAGAAATCGAGAAAGCATTGAACGACTGCCCGGAAGTAGATACGGCGAAAATCGACGGGGATAAAGTCGAAATAACCGTCAAGGAAGCGTATCGCAGGTATTCGGAGCAACCGTCTGAAAAACCTATCCGAGATTTGGACTCGGAAGAAGATGAAGAGTGGGAGAACCGTATCGAAAGCGGTGAGATAACGCCGATAGAATCCGTAGGCGAATCCACAAAAGAAAGCAATACAGACCTTACGAAAATCGGGTTTGAGCAAAGCGAACTCGGCGGGGCAAAACAGCGTTTCAAAAACAACATCGAAGCCATAAAGTTAGTCAATAGGTTGATTAACTCGAAAAAAGAAGCAACCGCTGACGAGAAGAAAGTGCTTGCAAAATACGTCGGTTGGGGCGGTTTGGCACAAGCGTTCGACGAACATAACACCGCGTGGCAAAACGAATATAAGGAACTGAAAGACGTTCTAAGTGTAGAAGAATACGCGGCGGCAAAAGGTAGCGTCCTGAACGCTCACTACACAAGCAAAACCGTAATCGACGGTATTTATAAAGCGCTCACTCGTTTCGGCGTAAAAGGCAACAACCGCATATTAGAGCCTGCAATGGGAACGGGCAATTTCTTCGGCTTTATGCCGCAAGAGATAGCAAACGGCGCAAAACTTTACGGCGTAGAACTTGATAGAGTTACGGGTAAAATCGCAACGAAACTGTATCCGCAGGCGAAAATTCAGATTAAAGGCTTTGAAGAAACAGCGTTTCAGGACAATTTTTTCGACCTTATGGTTACAAACGTTCCGTTCGGCGGTTATACCGTTTTCGATCCCG
>JAJWOJ010000029.1 GCA_021635425.1 Clostridiales bacterium
TTATTGTTTTTCCTATAACGGCAGACGTTGGGCACAGAACGAACTGTGCGAAACGCTTATGCTTGCCATAGGCTCGAAGCATTCCGGTTCCGCCGCGAAAAACATCGTCGGGGAGAGATTCGAGCCTGTGACGACAGCGTTTTTCGGAATAAAAGTCGAGGCGTTGATTTGTTACGATAAGTCGCTGAAAAATTATGTTTACAATAAAATCAGAGCCGTATTCGGCAAGATGATTAGAGGTGGCGCGACATCTTTTTACGAAACCGAAAAGGGCAAAGAGGACTTCGAGTCGGCGGGGAGTTTGTGCCACGCCTGGGCGAGTGCGCCGGCGTATTTATATGTTAAATATTTTACGGAACTATTTATGGCGGACGCCGCCCCATACAAAACAGACGAAAAACATTCAGGAGTAATATGAGCGAAACCATTGCGTTTGCGTTGAGCGAACTTAACAGATATTATAACATACTAACCGCAGATAA
Organism: Clostridiales bacterium; assembly: GCA_021635425.1. Classification (GTDB taxonomy): domain Bacteria; phylum Bacillota; class Clostridia; order Christensenellales; family Borkfalkiaceae; genus UBA10281. Next base: position 483 of record JAJWOJ010000029.1, read on the forward strand.
CGGGCTTATCGCAGAGGCAAAAGTTATTCCGGAAGAATTTTCGGGCGGGTTTGAAAAATACGATCCGTTTTTCGACGACGCGTATACCGTCCGCGCGGAAAGCGGTCGCTTTGAAATAACCGCGTCCAACGAGAGGTCGGTTCTGCTCGCCGTTTACGGTTTTTTGCGTAAACTCGGCTGCATTTTCACCCGACCGGGCGAGGGCGGCGAAGTTCTGCCCGCCGTAAAAAAGGAGAACTTCTGCGGCGAATTGCGTTTCAAGGCGAAATATCGCCACAGGGGCGTAGCCATAGAGGGGGCGGTCAGTTACGAAAACGTCGCGGTGATGATAGATTATCTGCCTAAAAACGGATATAATTCCTATTTCCTTCAATTCGACAATTCTTACGAGTTCTTCGAAAGGTGGTATCTGCACAAAAGCAACGAAAAACTCGCGCCCGAACCTTTCGATATAAACAAAATTTATCATAAAGTCGTTTCCGAAATCAAAAAGAGAAGCCTCGTTCTTCATTCGGTTGGTCACGGCTGGACGGCTAAGGCGGTGGGTTGCAGCGTCACCGGTTGGGATAAACATGAATGCGAAAAAGATAACGAACTGCTCGCGCTCGTGAACGGGGAAAGGAAATATTTCAAGGACGTTCCTTCGAACACGAACCTTTGCTATTCCAACCCCGCCGCGCAGGAAGCGTTCGCGAAGTGCGTTGCGGATTACGCGGAGAATCACCCCGAAACGGACGTTTTGCACGTCTGGCTTGCGGATGATTGCAAAAATTTCTGCGAGTGCGAAAACTGCAAAGAATTGTTGCCGTCCGATTCTTATGTCCTCGTGCTGAACAAAATCGACGAAATGCTCTCCGCACGCAAAATAAAAACCAGAATCGCTTTTCTTGCCTATTGCGAGTTGCTCTGGGCGCCCGTTAAATACAAAATCGAAAACGAGGACAGATTTATTCTGATGTTTGCGCCGATCACGCGCCCGTTTTCTCAGAATATTTCCGACGAGGCGGAGAACTCGCTTTACGTCAAAACAGAGGCTTTCGTCCTCAACAAAAGCGCATTTCCGGGCGATCTGACGAGAAATCTCGCCTTTCTGCGCGACTGGAAGAAGGTGTTCAAGGGCGATAGTTTTATTTTCGATTATCCGCTTATGTGGGAAATAAACAAGGATATTTCCACGCTGCGCCTGCCCGAAATCATCAAAAAAGACGTTGCGGGCTTTGAAAAACTTGGGCTTAACGGAGAGATAAGTTGCCAACTTCAGAGGGCGTTTTTCCCGCACGGATACAGCCAGACAGTTCTTGGGCTGGAACTTTGCGGAGAAAAAACCGACAGCGACTTCAAAAAGAGATTTTTCGGCGGAGTTTATGGCGATTTAAGCGAAAAAAGCCTTGTGTTTTTCGAGCAAACCGCAAAAAATCTGCCTGTGGATTATTTCAGATACGATATCCCGGAAGTGTGTTTCTCCGTTTCGGAGAGCGCGAAAGCCGAGAGTTTGCTCGTAGCGGAATTTTCCACGGAAATCGCGGAAGAGTTAAAAAAGGCGAAAAAAAGCGAAGAGAAGAGCAATCTTGAAATTCTTGCCGTCTGGCTGAAATACGTCGGGATGCTTTCGGAGGCGATCGGGCAAAAAGCGCGCGGCGAAGATTGCGAAGAAAAAAACAGGGAAGTTCTCGATTATCTTAAAAGCAACGAACTTGCCGTTCAGCCTTATTACGACGTGTTTTACGCGTCCGTCACCGTCGCTTCCATTCTTTCCACGCATTGGGACAGATGTTCGGACGAGAAGTGCGACGAGACCTCTGAACAAAAAATCGGCTTCGGTAGGCAGATTTCCGAAAGTTTTGTCTCGGGGCGCAACGAGGTGAAACTCAGATACCGCAATATCGTGAGCGGCTCTTACGAATTTTATCTGAAAAATGCGGACGGAAGTCACTTTCAACGTTTCGTCGAGGGGATAGATTACGAGATAGATTGCGCAAACGGCACGGTTAAGAGAACTAAAAATTCGGCTTTTCCGAATTTTACGAAAAGTCCGTTTTACGGGCTTGAAAAGTTCAATCATAACGATTTCGAGAAGTGGGGCAACAAGGATTACATTATTTACGTCGATTATAAATACGATATCGCATCAAACGTTCAGGACGCGCTTATTGCGGAGAATGCGGCGAAAGAAAGCGGCGGCTACGGCGCGCTGAAAGGTTTCATAACCGGTTTGCCGACCGACGAACTCAAAATAACGGTGTTCGGCGACAGTATTTCCACCGGTATGGAGGCGAACGGCGAAGGAAACGCTTATTTTTACCGTTTCAGGAAAAAAATAATCGATAAATACGGGAAAAAGGTTAAAATAATCAATAAATCGGTTGTCGGCGACAGCACTACGGAGGGACTGAACAGGTTCGAAGCCGCTTTTGCGGACGACGATTCCGATTTGGTTATCGTCGCGTTCGGAATGAACGACCAGAATGTTTTCGGCGATTTTCTGCCCGTCACGCCCGAAATTTTCAAGAAAAACCTTAAATTTATGGGAGAAAAACTTATTGAAAAAGGCAAAAAAGCAGTTTTCGTAACGCCGTGCGTTCCGAACGACAAATGGGTTTATTGCAGCGGGAAAATCGGAGAATACGCGGATATCGTAAGGCAGACGTCGAAAGATCTTAAATACCCTTATGCCGACGCGAACTTCTTATGGAACGAAAATCTCGCCGCGGGCAAACGCCCCGAAGATTTGCTCAGCAACGGCATAAACCACCCCGCCGATTACGGACATTATCTTTATTATCTTGCGCTTAAACAGTTGATTTGATTTTTAAAAAATGCCGATTAATCGACCTATAGGCTAATATCCGACATTTAATAGCTAAAAATAAAACAACCGCGGTTTAAAACCGCGGCTGTTTTTTAAGTTTGCCGTAAATTAGCGGATTCTCTCGCTTTTGATGAGTTGACCGTATACTTTCGGTTTGCGTTTGAAGGTTATGCCGTGTTTTTTCAGTATCGAATAAACGGCAAAGAACAACAGAACAACGCCGATTATAACAGGAACGGTGATGAGGAACGCCGTGGAAATATCTCCCACTTTAACGTCGCTCCACATTTTGTTCAGGTCTTTAAGTTCGCCTTTGGAAAGAGTGGTCATCAGAGCGCATCTGTCCACGGTGGTTTTTTCGGGGTATTGAGTGGTTAACTGTCTGCCGATATTTTCCGGCGCGCTGTACACGATGGTTTTTCCGTCTTCGGTTTTATAGTCGTCGGAAATATTGGTAAAGTAGTACGAATAGTCGATTGCATAAGTCAGGCCGTTCTCTTCCGCTTCGGCGGGGTCGGTGGTGAGTTCGTAAGTGTCGAGCAATCTTTCGAACACTTCGTCGCCGGAAATCGGGCTGACGTAACCGATATAATCCATATTCGAGATAGCGCATTCGGGGCTTGAAATGAAGTTTACGAAGAACTGAGCGAGTTCCTTGTTCGCTCCCTTGGGCATTACCCACGCGTCGAACCAGATATTGCTCCCCTCCTTGGGTACGGCGTAATATAACTGCGCGCCGTCGGAATATTCGTCGGCGGTGTCGAGCGTATATGCCGCGTCGCCCGACCAGGCGAAGTTTATCGCTATTTTGCCGGCAGCCATGTCTTTCTTTCCGCTGTCCACTTCGAAACCGTAAACGTTGTGTTTAAGGTCTTTAAGACTTTCGCTTACGATATCGACCATATTTGTTTCGGTATCGGGGAAAATCTTTGCAAGTAAGGTCAATTTGTCTGCCGGAAGTCCGAGCGTCACGAATTCTTCGGAAAGGGGAGTGTTCACGTCGTTGAATACCTTGATGATAATTTTCTGATATTCGTGGTGCGTGAGTTCGCCGTACTCCCAAAGCCGTCTTAATCCGAGCAGTTTTTCGCCGTAAACCTTGCCCGCGGCGAGAGCGTAAGTATCTCTGATGCTGTCCTTTATCGTGCCGAGGTTTTTGTAATACGCCTGCCACGGCAAAGCCCGGGTGTTGGCTTTAACGTATTCTTCCGGTTCGTTGCCGCTGAGTATGATTTCGCCGTTCTCGATAAGTCCGTTTATGTCGATGTCGGCGTTCGTTTCGGCGAGTTTAACGGGGTTATAAATGAAGCCCATCGTGCCCCACATATAACACACGGCGTATTCTGCCCACTTTTTCACGCTGCCCGAGACGTAGTTTTCTTCCTCTTTGGAATTGAACAGATCTTTGATGAAGCCGGACGCGTATCCGTTGTAGTTGTCCACCTTGTCGTAGTCGAAGCATAAAAGTATACGTTTTCTGAAGTTTCCAAAGTTTTTGTAACCGTATCCTATGCCAGTCAAGAATAATACGAACCTCGGTCTTGCGGCGTGTTTTCAGACTAATACATTGTTCCGCAAGTGTCATATACGGGTGTATTCTTTAAAACTGAAAAGACTTTCGATTAAAAGCATTATGTCTGAGTAAAAGCATAATGTCTGAGTAAAAGGCTGAAACGAGTGTCAACCGCAATGCAGGCATATAAAACTTGCAAATATTCGCGCAAAAAGGCTATCCGTCGGGATAGCCTTTTACTTATGCGCTTTGCGTTATTTTATTAAGATTGTGGTTCGTTTTGAATAACATTATTCCGAGCGGAGGGCTATTACGGGGTCCTTTTTGCTGGCGAGGCGCGAGGGAATAAGCCCTGCAATAAGCGTTAAAAGCATTGAAATAGCTATGAGAATGAGTCCGCCTTGCCACGGAAGCGCGGCTACGTTTTTAATGCCCGCGAGCGAGTGGATCAGAAGACTTATCGGTATGTCCAGAAGAGCGGTTACGCCTATTCCGATAACGCCCGCCGTGAAGCCGATAATCAGCGTTTCGGCGTTGAACACTCTTGAAACGTCGCGTTTCGAGGCTCCCAAAGCCCTTAAAACGCCTATTTCTTTTATTCTTTCAAGAACGGAAATATAGGTTATTATTCCTATCATTATGGACGAAACTATGAGCGAAACGGACACGAATCCGATAAGGACGTATGACACGGCGTTGATTATGGTCGTTACGGAGGAGAGCATTACGCCGATATAATCGGTGTATTGAATCTGCTGTTCGTCGTCTGCGGAAGCGTTATATGTTTTTATAAGCTCCTCGACGTAATCTTTATTTTCGAACGTGGAAGCGTAAATACTTATGCTTGCGGGATTGTCCTTGTCGGCATAGCCCACTTTTTTGAGAATGTTTTCGTAAGTTCCCGAAAGAAATACCGCGCCGTCCAACGCGCTGTGGGTTTTGTCCGCGAGCTGTTTTTTAACTACGCCCGCGTTTTCCATATCCCGCATCAAGGCTTCGGTTAAACCGTAACCGTAAGCGAGGCTGCCTTGTATCGACGTTGCCGAAGCGCCTTGTTTCGGGCGGATAACCCCCGCAATCTTTACCGTTCTTCCGTGTTCTTTTGCCGATTTTTCAAGCGCGGCTTCGTCGGCTGTCTGTTTGAAATAACCGTTCGATTGTTCTTCGTAAGTAAAGGGAGTTGTTAAAAACGTGTAGGTAAGCCCTACGAAATCCTTTGTCGTGTAGGTTTTTTCGTTTTTATCCGGTTCGGGAACAACGGGCGAACCGTCCTCGTTGAAAGTGAATTGTTTTCTTAAACCGAGAGCCGTTAAGACGTAATCGGGAATTTCGTTGTACGAGTTAACGACGAGCAGCACTTCGTTTTCGCTCCCGAAGTTTATCCAGTTTCCGTCGATGAGGTCGTATTGGTTTCTGATAAGCTCCTCGCTGTTTATTGTTTCCGACCATATCGGGAAGTATAAATCGGCAATTTCCGTCGTTGCGAACGGATTGGACGTCGCGTTTCCGAAAACTTCGACCATGGCTTCGATAGGGCTTTTCAACCTCGTAAAGTCCTTGCCTGTTACCGCGTCTTTGCCGTAAACGGTGAAACTTACGTCGTATGTATACTGAACGGCGGTTATTTTGCTCTTGTCGTATTCGCCTTTGTCGAGATAATCTTTAAAGCTCCGGACGTCGTTTTCCCTGTTGTCTTTGACGAATTGATTAAATAAATCGGTTATCGATTCGTTTACCGTAATTTTATCCGTAGACGGATATCTTTCGCCTTTATCGTCTTTTTTGCCGTCTCCCGTCATTCCTTTCATTACCGAAGAGTAATCGGCATGTTGGCGCGTTATCGTGACGGGGTAGTTGGAAAGCGCGTCGCGCTGAACGTCGTAGATATAATTCTGAAATCCGTTAGAGAGCGAAAGAACGAGCGCGATGCCTATAATTCCGATGCTTCCCGCAAAGGAAACGAGGATCGTTCTCGCTTTTTTGGTAAGCATGTTTTTGAAGCTTAAACTAAGCGCGGTGAAAAAACTCATCGAGGTTTTCGGCTTTTTGCCGTCATTTGCCTCCGGGCTTTTCTTATTTGCGTTTTTTTCGGTTTTTTTAGCGCGTTTTTTGTCCGTGTTTTCGTTACACGTCGGAAACGCCGTTCTTTCGGCGGCGGCTTCTTCTTCGGTTACAGGCATACTGTCGGAAACGAGTTCGCCGTCTAAAAGACGAATGATTCTCGACGAATATTTTTCGGCAAGCTCCGGGTTGTGTGTAACCATAACGATAAGCCTTTCCGAGGAAATTTCCTTCAGCAGCTCCATTATCTGAACGCTCGTTTTAGAATCGAGCGCGCCCGTCGGCTCGTCGGCGAGGATAATTTCGGGGTCGTTGACGATGGCGCGGGCAATTGCCACTCTTTGCATCTGTCCGCCCGAAAGCTGGTTGGGGCGGACGTTGAGTTTATTGCCGAGCCCCACCTTTTCGAGAGCTTTTTTAGCGCGTTCGCGCCGTTTTTCCGCGGGGATTCCCGCAAGAGTCAGGGCAAGCTCAACGTTTTCTATAACCGTCTGATGAGGAATGAGGTTGTAGCTCTGAAATACGAAACCTATCGAATGATTACGGTAAACGTCCCAGTCCTTATCGGTATAAAGCTTCGTGCTTTTGCCTTTGATGACGAGATCGCCCGAAGTGTAGCGGTCAAGCCCGCCGATGATGTTCAAAAGCGTGGTTTTTCCGCAACCCGAAGGACCGAGAACGGAAACGAACTCGCTTTTTCTGAACGTGACGTCTATGCCTTTCAATGCCTTTACCGTTTCGTCCTGAGTGTAATATTCTTTAACAATTCCGTGAAGTTCCAGCATAAAAACAATCCCCGAATCTTTTAATGGGTAGAGTTTATCATGAAAAAATATAATAGTAAATCAAAACCCGAGCCTGACGAGGTATTTTATTCAGGTTTCATCGATTTAATTTCCTTTTCACAAAAACGCTTTTGTTTTTTTGCCGTTTGTGCTACAATATACTCAGGTTATTTCGGATAGCTGAATCCGGAGGAGGGGTAAAATGTTTTCGGTTCTTGTCGTCGAGGACGACGTTCCTGCCAATAAATTGATGACGATCGTTCTGAAAAACGGCGGTTATAAACCGATCGCCGCTTTTTCGTCGTCCGAAGCGGTGAGGTTGTTCGAGTCCGAAAAGCCCGACCTCGTCCTTGCGGACGTAATGCTTCCGGACGTCAGCGGCTTCCGCCTTACGGAAACAATCCGTCGTTTCGACCCGGACGTACCTATAATAATCGTTACCGCAAAACAGTCTCCGTCGGATAAACATTACGGGTTTATGGTCGGCGCGGACGACTATATGACAAAGCCCGTAGACGAGGAAGAATTGCTTTTAAGAATCAAAGCTTTGCTCAGAAGATGCAAGTCTCCGTCGGAGCAAAAACTGCGGTTTAACGACTTATCGCTGGACTTTTCAAAGATGATGGCAACCGTCGACGGCACCCCCGTAGACCTTACGCAGAAGGAATTTCTGCTTCTTTTCAAGCTTCTTTCGCAGGTGGGAAAGATATTCACGAGAAACGAACTCATGGAGGAAATCTGGGGTACGACGGAGAAGGACGACCACACCTTAAACGTCCATATCAATCGTATCAGAGAGAAACTCGGCGGGGTGAAATCGATAGAGATAAAGTCGATAAGAGGTCTCGGGTATAAGGCGGTGAAAGTCGATGTCTAAAAAGTTTAAGGGCGAGTATTCCGAATTGATTTTTTCGTCTCTCGCATGCGGAGCGGCGTGCCTTTTCGGGTATTTGTTCTGTCTTATTCTCGTAAAGGCGGGGGCTATAGAATTTCATATGCCCTTCGGCTTGCTTTTTCTGCTGTTTCTGTTTGTCTGCGTGTTTGCGATATGCTTCACGTTTTTCTATATCAGATTCAAAAAACGCCGCAAAAACCTCGAGGATATTTACGCCGCGGTTGAAAAAATCAATTCGGGAGATTATGAGGTATACCTTGACGGAATCACGGGGGAATACAGAAGGGCGGCGGACGCCTTAGAGGCGGTGGCACTCGCGCTTAAACGGTCGGAGGAGACGAAAAACGATTTCATCAACGACTTTTCTCACGAATTAAAAACTCCTATCGTCTCGATAAGGGGTTTTGCGAAGCTTATCGCCAAAGGACGGCTCACGAAGGAAGAGGAGAAGGAATACCTTTCGGTAATCGTTTCCGAATCGGACAGGCTCATCGACCTCACCGCGGGAACTCTGATGCTCGACAGGCTTGCGAACAACAGGCTTGACGTAGTGTATGCGGAATTCGATTTATCCGAAACGCTTCGCAAATGCGTTCTTGTGCTTCAATCGGCATGGGAAAAGAAAAATATAGACGTGGACGTCGATATTCCCGATTGTCGCATTAACTCCAACGAAGAGCTTTTAAGTCAATTGTTTATAAATATTCTGGACAACGCCGTTAAATTCACGCCCGATGGCGGAACGGTCAAGGTGAAGCTCGAGGAAAGCGGCAAAGAAGCGACGGTAACCATAAAAGACAACGGAATCGGAATGGACGACGAAACCAGGCGCAGAATGTACGATAAATATTTCCGCGCGGAAAAATCGCGCACGACGCACGGCAACGGGTTAGGGCTTGCCACGGTGAAGAGAATAGCCGAACTTTTAGAGCTTAAAATAGAAGTTTCGTCGGCTCCGCAAAAAGGCACGGCTTTCGATATTACGATAAAAAAGAAAAAGTGAGGGAATTTATGAGCGAGGAAAAAGTTTGGGGAATACACACTCGGGATGACAGATTGTTTCTGGAAGACAACGTTATTGCAATTGGTTGATGCCGGTCAAGAAAGTCAAACTGTTAGATATGAAAATGTATTCTCGATTACGAACAGACAAGTGATTTTTGAGGTAATGAATTTATGCCTAAAATAATTTGGTGTGGTAACAAATCTTGGGATACGAATTTTCCGGAAAATACGTTGCCGAACAATGCAAAACTAATAGAAAGACCGGATAATATTTTTAAAAGCAGTATGCTATATGGTATTTTACCATTAATTTTTAGTTGTGCGATAATATGGATTAAATGGTTTATTATTGGTGAAAGAGCAATGAATCCGATATATGTTCCATTAGGAATAATATTGGGGTTGCTGTTGATGCCTGTTCACGAAGTTTTACATGGAGTTTGTTATAAAAAAGGTCAAAAAGTTTACATAGGAATATGTTTAAAGAAGTTTGCGGCTTTTGCAGTATGTCACGAACCAATCAGCAAGCGTCGTTTTATAATGATGAGTTTAATGCCTATGCTTTTAGGCATAATGCCTTTGGCTATATTTCTTTTATCTCCACCCAATGCATTTCTTTCGGGAATATGTATTCCAATGGGAATTATCGGTATGCTTTCTCCAATGCCGGATTATATGGATGTACACATTATTTGCAAACAAGTACCTAAAGGTGCTTTAGTTCATACTCAGAATGATGGGTTTTACTGGTACAAATAGTGCTTATTAGACACATAAGTTCTATATACAAATACACAAAAATTCCTGTTTATCAGTATCAAAAATAGAATGCGAACGACAGGAAACATCGTAGCAATACGGTGTTTTTTTGTTACCCAAAACCCATAATTCAATACATAACCACAGGTTAGTAATCGGAAACAACAGAGAGTCTTTTAAAGAAAAATACAGAGAGATTTATCCGACGGCGTCAAAAAATAACGTCGCGAATTGTGCGGGGACTTTGTTTAGATTTGCCGTTGAAATGAAAATAGGTGATTACGTTGTTTTCCCGTCTAAAAGTAACAGAGAAATAAATATCGGTAAAATAATCGGTAATTACTATTACGACGAACACGAAAAAAATTATGTTCATAAAAGAGCCGTAAAATGGTTAAAGCACTTGCCGAGAACCGCTTTTACTCAAGGCGCATTATACGAGGTAGGGGCTTTTATAGCGTGTTTTATGATAAAAAATTATGCAAACGAGTTTCTTGATTGTTTATCAACGGGGTTTAAAGCAAAGGAAAAAGAGTTTGCGCCCGATGAAACGGTGCTGCATACGGTTCAGGATATAGTCGACGGAACGAAGGATTACATATTAAAGGAATTATATAGAAAATATAAGGGTTACGACTTAGAAAATTTTGTGGCGGATTTACTTAACGCTATGGGGTATATACCTAAGGTTTCAAATCGCGGCGGAGATCACGGGATTGATATTGTTGTGTATAAAGATGAGCTGCCGCCGAGGATTTTAGTGCAAGTAAAAAGTCAGTACGACGGGATAACGGAAGCTTTGGTTTCATCTTTTGCGGGTGCGTTGAGTTCCGGAGATTACGGTGTATTTGTTACGTTGTCGGATTTTAAGTCGAATGCCGTGAAATATTTAGAAAATCATCCGAACATAAAGGGCATTAACGGAGCGGAACTTGTAGATTTAATTTTAAAATATTACGATAAGTTGAGCGATGAAACTAAACAGAAACTTCCTCTGAAAATGGTCTATATTCCTGATCCTGAGGAAAATGAAGAATAAATAGCAACAAAAAGCGGAGAGGGGCATAACCTCTTTCCGCGGCAAAATTTGCAAAAAACGCAGAAAGCTTTCCGAAAGCACGGAAAAACATTTGACAAAACAAAAAAGAATATATAATAATTGAGCATTGAAAATTCCCCATTCCTTCAAGGACGGATTCAAGAAGGATTCCCTCAGAGCCTTCGCCGATAGATTCTTTGGCGGATATTACTTTTACGCCGTTCTTTTTCAGAAGGCTTTTATAATGAGCGGAATCATAACGGTTTCTGGCAAAGCGGTCGAGTTTCCACACGATAATGCAATCGAAAGCGTGTTTATAACTGTCTTTGATCATTCGTTGAAATTCGGGACGGTTATCCGTTTTAGCAGACAGAGCGCGGTCGATATACTGCCCGACAACGTCGATTTCGGCATGTTCGGCAAATTCCATACATTCGCAGAGTTGCCCTTCGATACTTGCTTCCGTCTGATTATCCGAACTATATCTCGCGTATATAACTGCTTTCATTATCAACTCTCCTTTGAATTCTTGTGGTAAATACGACTAACTTTCCAATATGCTTTCATCTAACAGAAAATCATACAAGCCCACGTGATAGATTCCGTTATCGTCAAACCAAGGTTTCATATATGACTTTGTTACTATTATCTTTTTAAAGAAATCTTTAGTTTCTAAAAAAGGGCGAAGTTCGGTTTTTTCCTTACCGTCGGTATTCATCGCTAATGCAGATTGGATATAATATTTTCTCATCCCTTTATTAACTACAAAATCGATTTCACATTGTTTCTGATGGCGTTTTCCGTCCTCTCCGACGCTTACGATTTCGACAACACCGACGTCAACGGAAAATCCGCGGGCAAGCAGTTCGTTATAAATAATATTTTCCATTGCGTGCGTTTCTTCCTGCTGTCTGAAATTCAGTCGAGCATTGCGCAAGCCCATATC
>JAJWOJ010000428.1 GCA_021635425.1 Clostridiales bacterium
TATTTCAAATCTGAGGAAGCCCCTCTTTGCCGTATTGAATTTCAATTGATAACAACGTCTCACGGCGACGGCATTCCTCCCAATTTAGCCCAAAACTTAGATATACTCCGCCGAGGGGGGACACTTCTGACCGTTTTGAGCGAATCGGAATAACAATAAGTCGCGGCTGTGGCATTTTCCCCAATTTAGCTTAAAACTTAGATATACTCCGGCAAGTTCGAATACTTTCTGTCGCATAGACCTCTTCCGTCGGCAAAGCCGACACCTTCCCCGAAGGGGGAAGGCTATGCCCTCTTCCGTCGGCAAAGCCGACACCTTTTCCGAAAGGGAAGGCTATGACCTCTTCTGTCGGCAAAGCCGACACCTTCCCCGAAAGGGAAGGCTATGACCTCTTCCGTCGGCAATGCCGACACCTTCCCCGAATGGGAAGGCATTTCAGCCGAGGGGGGACACTTTCTGCCCGGTTTTAAAATTATGCGATTTTGTTGTTTTTTTAATTGACTTAAAATTCGAAAACATGTAAAATGGTAACGATATAACGCAATAAAACGGCGATTGTATATCGAGACCAATTCCCGATAAAAGCGGGCAATTTCCGATAGCGGCGGACAAGAGGAGAAAATATGGCATACGAATATATCGAAAATTTTAAGAAAATGGGCTTCGGAATGTTCAATCATTTCGGACTTTACAGCGTTCTGGGCAAAGGCGAATGGGCTTTGGAGATAGACAAGCTCGACCAGAACAAATACAACGAACTTACGAAAAAATTCAACGTTAAAAAGGACTGGGCGAGAAAACTTGTCAAAACCGCGAAGGCTACAGGGTGCAAATACATAACCCTCACCACTCGTCATCACGACGGTTTTTCCCTTTACGACACGAAAGGTCTTAACGATTTCGACGCTCCGCACAGCGCGGCAGGCAGAGACCTTATCAGAGAGTTTGTCGACGAATGCAACAAAGAGGGAATCGTTCCCTTCTTCTACCACACTTTGCTCGATTGGTATAATCCCGATTATAAAAACAACTTCCCGAAGTATATCGATTACCTCGTAAGGAGTATTGAAATTTTATGTACGGAATACGGCAAAATAGGCGGATTCTGGTTCGACGGAATGTGGGATAAGCGCGACGCCGACTGGCAGGAAGACCGTATTTACGGCACTATCAGAAAGTACCAGCCCGAAGCGATGATTATCAACAACACGGGGCTTGATTCCTGCGGGAAGACGGGGCATATCGAGATTGACAGCGTTACGTTCGAGCGCGGCAAAGCGTTTTTCGTCGATACGTCCAAAAAGCCTCTTGCGGGCGAGGTTTGCGAGGCTCTCACCGACCACTGGGGCTACACCAAAGAGGATATCTGCGTTAAACCCGCAAAAGAACTTGTCGAAATGCTTATCGACTGCCGCAAATTCAACTGCAACCTTCTTTTGAACACAGGGCTTATGGGCGACGGATATATTCCCGAGGCGGAAAAGTGCAATTTGCTCATGCTCGGCAGATGGATAAAGGTTAACAAAAACTTTATTTATAATATTGTTTCTGCAGACGTCGAAGCCGAAAATGCCGACCTTGTTACGGACGGAAAGTATTATTATGCGATAATAAAGAAGGTGCCGATGTGTACAAACACCAACGTCGCAAGGGCGGAAGAAGTGAAAAACGTAATTCTTAAAACAGCTAAGAGAATCATCGGGGCAAAGTGGCTCGACAACGGTAAAAAAGTTGAGAAAGTAAAGAAAAACGAGTTCGCCGTCGCTCCGTTCGATTACGGATATTCTTACGGCGCGCGCGTCGCGAGATTCGAATTGAAATAAACAGGAATTTAATAACGGCAACGGTCTGCGGCTGTCTGCAAAGATTTTCAAGTCTGCAGACAGCCGCGATTTTATATGTTAACTATAGTTTACATTTTTTGCTAACCGAAGTTTGCAAATGTCAACTAAAGTTTACATTTTTTGCTAACTAAAGTTTACATTTTTTGCTAACTAAAGTTTACAAATGTCAACTAAAGTTTACATTTTCTGCTAACTAAAG
>JAJWOJ010000030.1 GCA_021635425.1 Clostridiales bacterium
CGGATACACGTCCACGGCGGCTCAGAGCAATCGTTACGTTTTGTTTTTCGACGGAGTCGGCAACGGCGGTTATAGCGGTATAGGTAAGGTAAGCGTTTTAATCAACGACGAAGAAAAATCCCTCGATTTCATAAATTGGGGAAACGAAACCGCGTTGTTGTTACCTTTCGACGTCTGCCCGAATGACGCTTCGAAATTAAACGAGATAACGATTAAAAGTTGTGTGATAGGCGGTTTTGTTATTAAAAACGATATAAATCTGTGGATAAGCGGTTATAAATACCTGACGGAAGCTCCGAAAACCGTTACTCTTACGCGTGACGGCGGCGATTATCAAGGCGGCGAGCTTAATCGTTACGTCGTGTATTTTAACGAAATCGCGGGCGGCGATTTGGCTTATCTCGGAAAACTTTCGGTAATTGTCGACGATAAAACAGAAAAAGAGGAAGCGTTTTATCAGTGGAACAACGGTAAATCGGCGTTGCTTCTCGATGCCGAAAATTATCCGCTTAAAACCGAGTTTAAAATAACGACTAAAACGGGTTGGCTCGGAAATTATTTTATCGCCGATTCGGTTACGTTTTATATTTATAACGAACAGATAATAGATAAAACGCCCGTGACGATTTCTTGCGGCAACGACGTTAAGTCTGAGGACATAGTTTGGAGCGAAGTTGCGCTCACCGGAATGTTTTCGGCTAAAAATATAGAGAAAAACGGCGTGAAAGTGATTGGCTATCGATATGAAAACGCTCTTTACGAAAGTCTTTCCGCTGTGTACGGAGCGATAGGCGAAACCGCGCCGAAAAGCGTTTCGATTGATGTTGTTACGGTTACGATTGAAAACGTTTACGGAGCGAGCATAAGACTTGCGAGCGACTATCAGGGGCTTCGTTTTACTGTCTCGATTTCGGCAGAAAAGGCGGGCGAGATTACCGATTACGGAGTGTTTGCAACGTCCGAAGCCTTCTTTAAAAAGCTCGGCGGAGACTTTACGGCAATCGAGGACGGCAAGAACGGTTATAAAATTTCTTCCGCCGATGAAGATTTCAAAACTATCACAGAAGGCGACAGCGAAATATATTCGGTTGTAATCGATGTTTCGCCTGCCAATTATAACAAAAATTTCGTTGCATGCGGCTATCTGACGGTAACTTATGCGGGAGGAACGGCGAAGACCGTTCTTGCGGCGTATTCGTCCGAGGCGAATTTGCGTTCCTCTTACGAAGTCGCGACCAAGGCTCTTGAAAATTCTTCGGAATATAACGAACGTCAACTCAAAATAATCAGGAAATATGTGGACGGAGTTCTCGATATTGACGAAAATTATAACCTTGTCGGGGCGGAAAGAAGTTATACGATTGAAAAAATCGCCGACGGGCAAGTGAAAATCGTCGCCAAAGACGGATTCGACGTGGCAAGCGTTAAGGCGTTTTCGATAAAAGGAGTGAGATATTCCGCTACTTTCGACAACGGAACAGTTACGTTCGATTCGAAACTTCTTGCGGCGGGCGCGCTCGAAAATGCAATAAAGGACGCGGGCATAGAGGGCAGATAGGCGGAAATGCTTTCCTACTGCGGGCAGTCTCTCGGCATTCATCTCGAAAGCGGAAAACTCACGACGAACAGTTACGCATGCTCGACGGTTGAAGACGTAAAGAAATATTTCGACGCGGGTTCAAACGCAATCACTCGTGGCTATCCGCAATCACTTGTGGTTAAAAGCAAACGATTGCGGCTGGGGTTTGTAGCCGAACAGTAAGCAAAAAGCGGGCTATAAGGCGATAAACTAAATATTTTACAATAAACAGAAGGGCTTTACGGCATGCTTGATTTGCCGTAAAGCCTTTTTTTGAATGGGGTTTTAATTGGTTATAATTTTAAATTTTCGGGAAGGTATTGCGAGTTTAAAAGATGCGCCCACACGGAGAACTTGCGGTAGGCGGAGGGCGTCATGCCCGTTTGCTGTTTGAAAATACGGGTGAAATAGGCAACGTTGTCGAAGTTGAGCGAATCGGAAATCTCACGGAAAGTCATGTTGTTTTCCTCTATGAGCCGCATAGCTTCGTCGATTTTAAGTTTCGTTATATAATTGACTATCGATTCGTTATAATTTTGTTTGAACACGCGGCAGATGTGAGGAACGCTGTAATTAAGATTGTCGGCGATTTCCCGTAAGGACGGGTTTTCTTTAAAATGTTGCTCGAGATAAGAAAGGGTGTTCTGAGCTAAAACGTTATACGTTTTTACGGGGCGCGTCTTGTCCTTTTCGTTCCGAATATGTTCTTGCAAAATGTTCAGCATAAGGCATTCGATATTCACCCTTAAAGCCTGCCCGTAACCGAAATCCTTTTCTTCGTCCGCGTTTTTGTCCGAAAGCATTTTGAGGCGGAATTCCGATTCGCTGTAATTTTTGGCGTAAATATTTAAAATATTGGAAAGAAGCTGTTTTTCGAAGGGAGAGAGTTTTCCGTTGAAAATCTCTTCGGGGTAACCCGTTGCGTCGAAAGATATCGTGATGCCCGTCGCATACGTTTCGTGCGGCTCCATTACGTGCCAGCGCATCGGCGGTACGCATATAAATTCACCCGCGCTAAGCAGAAAATTTTCGCCGTCCACGGTTATGACCATTTCGTTTTCGGCTACGTAATAAAACTCGTAGAAATTATGCCTTTCCCCCGTGAAGCGGAATCTCGGAGAAAAGCGGTTATAATACACGACTATAAGATTATCTATAGTGAACTCGTTTTTCATAGTCACGGGGTCGACGCGGTGATTTTGTCTGCCGCCTAAAAATTCGTAAACATATTCTTTCATGCTTACATTTTATAGACACGGATAAAAATTGTCAAGCATAATAACCAAAATGATAAGATTGTACAAAAAACTTGCTAACATAAGGCTAACACATAGCCTTTCGGTATGATATAATATAAATCGCAAACCGGTTATGTATCGAAGCATACCGATAAGGAGGCAGATATGACAATAAACGTATTTAAAAAAGTTACGGTTGCCGTTTTAGCGTTTGCGGCGGCGGTGTGTCTGGCACTCGGATTTTCCGTTATGCCTGCCGCATTTGCGGCCGATGAGCCGAAACCTATGACCGTTACGGGCGTAAGCGGCGGCGTGCAGGACTTTGCAAACCGCTATCTCGTGTATCTCGAGGGCGACGTCCCCTTTGAACACGACGGAAACGCAGACCCTATAACCGTTTCGGTGAACGGAGAAGATAAGACGATTTATCTTTATAACGATACGGGGGATAAAAAGGTAGCGTTGATCGTAACTTACGACATCGCGCCGAAGGAAGCGAAAAACAGAGTGGTCGTTAAAAAAGATACCGTAATCGGCGGATACAAAATCGCCGAAACCGTGACTATACTTCTTAATAACGGAAGCATGTCGATCGTCGTTCCCGACGTCGATTATCCCATCGAAAGCATAGGCGGAGGGGCGCAGGATAATATGAGCCGTTATCTCATATGGCTTAAAAGCAGCGTTGCGTTCGGAAGCAAAAACAATATCGATCCGATAACCGTTTCGATCGGCGGCGAGGACAAAACGCTTGAAATTTACAACGCGAAAGACGGCGACGTCGCGCTTTTGGTTCCTTACGACGTAGTTCCCAAGGCAAGCAAGGCGGAAGTGACGGTCAAAAAAGGTACGAGACTCGATAACTACGTCGTTGCGGAGGACGTAACGATTGTTCTCGATAACGGAGAATTTTATATAAAGGTTCCCGAAATCGATTTTACGATCGTCGATTTCGGCGGCGGAACGCAAGATAATGAGAGCCGTTACCTCGTATGGCTTAACGGAGACGCGGCTTTTGAAAGCGCGCAGTCGCCCGACCCGATAGTAGTATCGGTGAACGGCGAAGATAAAACTTTGAAACTTTTTAACGATAAAAGCGGCAAAGCTCTCGCGCTTATAGTTCCTTACGAAGTCGCTCCCAAGGACGGCAGAACGGAAATCACGATAAAGCAGGGAACGAAAATCTGCAATTACGTCGTTAAAGAAGAAATTACGGCGATTCTTAATCGCGGAACCATAAAGAAGAAAGTTCCGCTTAAGGATATAACTTTCTCTCTTCAGAAAGATATGCTCGGCGACGTTACTTCCTGCATACAGGAAACTGCGGATTTACACAGATATCTTATCCGTATTCAGACCGACCTCGACGGGCTTACCGACACCATGTGGAACGGTAACGTCTGTATCCTGGACGAAGGCACGGAAAACGAAAAAGAAATAAACATCAACTATCTCGGAGGAATGAACGGCAAGCCCGACGAAGAGGGCTACGACGGAACGGCTATTCTCGCGATAATCGATTATGAAGATATAGTTGCGGGCGCGACCGTTTCGAGCGAAATCGGAAAACACAGCGTTACCGTTAAACAGGGTTCGGAACTCGGCGGCGGATATTCCGTTAAGGAAGATTTCAGATTTTATATCGGAAACGAATATATCGCGGAGGACGAGCGCGATATCCCGAAGCTCCCCGCAGGCGTTTTCAAGGCTAACAAGGGCTTGGAAAACAAGACGGTTGACTTTGAAACACAGAAAATAGAAGATTACATTGCGGGTTCTTCCGTGGTTAAGCTCAAAGCAAACGCCGAAAAGGACGCGGACGGAAACGTTTTGTTAAGAAGCGGAGATTCGGCGGGCTACTGCAAATCGCTTAAAATGATAGGTGCGAAAGCCGAGCCGCAGATAAAATTCCGTTCGACTTATAACGGCGGAGACGTTTATCTCGTTATGGAACTTCGCAGCACGCTCGATAACGGTAACTTCTGGCTTACCGAGGGCGCGCCGATGGTAAGGCTTCGTTATAACGAAAGCAAAGCCGAAAGCGAAGATTTAAGCGAGTGCCTCTGGTTCGATTTCTTCAACGACGGACTTCAGGGAACTCCTCAGTTCGTTATTTATCACAACAACGAGTTTAAACTCGAAAAGGGCGATTTCTTCGTGGAATTCGGCGCGGTCAACAAAAAAGACGTTCAGGGCAACGACGGATTCGTGTTCTTCGTTAAAGTAACGCAGGGCGAAAACACGGCTTACGGCGAATGCTATATGACAGGCGATTATAACGTTTCGGACAGCGGCGACGTATCAATTTATATAAGCCCCGCTCCGACTTCGCTTCTTCTCGATTATTCCGACTGGGCGACTACGGACGTTAAAGATTCCTGCATAAAGAGCGTCGATACCGAAAGGGAAATCGACGGCGAAACGAGAAAGATAGGCGCGATGAGCCTTTATTCGCCAAAGATAAGAAGAGCGGAAAATACAGACGAATATGACGTTTCGGATATCGTTCCGATAGGAAACGGCGTTACGTACACAAAGGTTGAAGGCGACACCGAATCTCCTTCGCAAAGCATGATAAACGCAACCGAAGTAACCAATAAAAACGGCGGCTATTCGGTTAAGATGAAAATTAAATTCACCGGCGCGGATTTCGGCTTGACGTTTGCGTTCAGAGGCAAGAACACTCTTGCAAAGTCGGGCTATAAGTTGATTATCGCGGACGATGTGGTTATCATCGGCTCGATGACGAAGCCTTCTCCGTTCGTTCAGGGTACGGAATACGATATAGAAATCGGCTGCATAGATTATTTCGTCGCGGACGAAAGAGTGCCTGCGGGAACGATAGTATATCTTAAAGTCAACGGCGAGCTTATCGCGGAAGACAATATCGAAAAAATGCTGGGCTTAGGCAATTATTTCTGCGCGCTTATAGAAGGCGCGGGGGACAGCAAGGTTACGATAACCTCCGCTAAAGCCGAAAACGAGAGAAAGGCTTACGAGCTTAAAACCACGGCTAACAAAACAGTTGTTTCAAGCGGCAAAAAGACGACGCTTTCCTACGAGTGCAACATGAAAACGGCATACGATAAAGTCACTTACGAAATCGTTAAAGGCGACGCGCGCGTCGACGGCGACGGACTTTACAGCAATACCGACGGCGAAATCGTCGTGAGGGTTAAAATCGAAAACGAGTTCGGCACGTTCTACGGCGAAGAGGTGACTCTCAACAAAGGCGCGGCGGGCGAAAGCGGAAATACTTCCGGCTCGACGGGCAGAGGTTGCGGCGGCGGCGTAGCGGCGGGAATTCTTCCGTTTGCGGCGGCGGCGATTATAACGATAGCAAAAAAAAGAAGAGGTATATAATTTAATGAAGAGCAAAAAAATAATTTCATCGGTGCTTGCGCTTTCAACGGTATTCGCGCTTGCGTCCTGCGGGAACAACGATAACGGCGGTAACGGAAGCGGTTCAAACCGCCCGAACGTCGGCGATAACGGAACTATAAACGTAATGCTTCTGGATACGGGCATCGGAACGGACTTTTTAAACGAAGTGGCGGACGATTTTTATAACGAAACGGGCATAACCGTAAGGGTAAACAGCGATTCGCTCATCGACGAAGACCTTAAAAACTCGATGACTTTAGAGGACGGCGTAGACGACGATATTTACATGTCGGGGCTTACCTATAACTGGATAGACTGGGTAAACGCCGACACTATCGAAGATCTTACCGACCTTTGCAACGAGGAATACGAAGACGGCTCGACGATTAACGGTAAAATCGCTCCCGCGATACGCGACCTCGGCAAAATCGGCGACCACAGATTCATTATTCAGTTCACTTACTGCCCGACGGGCTTTGTGTACAATCAGGATATGCTCGACGATTTATACGAAAAGGGCATCGCGGAAAGCAACGTTTTCCCGACGGAATGGGATAAACTCGTAAAGCTCGCGAAAGACGTTTCCGCGGCGGATTATAAATATAACGGAAGCAAAACATACGGAATCGTCTGGGGTGCGACCGACGAAGACCCTATGGACACTTACAAAACGCTCTGGGCGCAGGGCGATTATTCCAAATATCGCGAATATTTCGTGCAGGAAGAAGAACTTGACGTAAATCTTTTCGTAAACGACGAAAACAGGAAAGCTCTCGAAGCGTTATACGATCTTTTCGCTCCCGTAAACGGCGTTTCTTCCACGTCCGTTCCGAGAATGCTCACCACGAGCCATACCGACGGGTATAACTCCTTCCTTCGCGGCGACGCGCTCATGTGCTTTGCGGGAGGTTGGTTCGAATCGGAAGTTAAGGAAAATATCTCGGAAGATACCTTCAATTATCGCTTCGCACCCGTTCCCGCGCTCGACGGCAACGAAATCTGCGTAAACGTCAACTATCCTACCGAATATTTCTTCATTCCCAAGTGCAGCAAGAACGTCGAAAAGGCTAAACGGTTCCTTAAATTCATGTTCAGGGAAGAAAACCTCGTAAAAATGCACAACGCGGTGCAAACTCCGCTTGCGTTCGACTACGATACCTCTTCGCTTAAACTCACCGATTGGGGAAAAGAGGTTCAGAGCGTTATGAAGTATAAACAGACCGTTTCGGGTTCGACTTCGCTTTATTATCTCACGGGCGGGCTTCGCCCCGAAATTACGGGCAACGTTTTCCAGAAGATTTATAACGGTCAGGTTGCAAGAGATAATCTCGCGTCGCTTTTAAGAACGGATTTTGACAACAAGAGCGGCGGAAACTGGGAAGACACGAAAGGTCTTGTCGTAAAATACGAAGAAAAATTCAGAAGCAAAGGGCTTATTAAATAATGATACGAAAGCAAACGGACGACAGGGGCGAAAAACTCGCCCCGTCGTTTGATAAAATTTCAAACGGGATGAGGAAAAAGAAACGGCAGGACATGATTTTCGCCTATGCCGTTCTTATTTTTCCCGTAATTCACTTTATAGTGTTCTGGTTGTGCATGAACGTAAGCACGGTGTTTCTTTCCTTTCGCTCGGGCAACATGCAGGTGGGAGAATGGAATAATTTCAGAAACTACACGGGCGCGTTCAGAGCTATTTTCGGGATAGACAAAAACGAAGGAATGATAATGAATTGGCGCGCGCTTTTAAACACCCTTTCGCTCATTCCTTTAAGCATGTTCATAAACCTTCCCATAACGCTTATCTTTTCGTTCGCCATTTTCAGAAAAATCAAGGGCTACACGATTTATCAGATAGTGCTGTTTCTTCCCGCGATGATTTCCGCAACCGTTTTGTGCTTTGTGTTCAAGATGTTCATCAACGGCAATCAGGCGGTTTTCAACAAGCTTTTGGAAGCGATGAACTTAGAGAAGATAATCCCCGCGAACAACTGGCTTGGCGATAAGCACACCGCGTGGCCGAGCATGCTTGTTTTCAGCGTGTGGACGGGTATAAGCACCAACATTATTTATTTCGGCTCGTCCATGGCGAGGGTTCCCGAAAGCATTATCGAAAGCGTGCAGTTAGACGGCGCGAGCGAGATGACTATTTTCAATAAAATAGTTCTTCCCATTTTGATGCCGACGATCTGCACGATGTCGATTTCGATCGTTTCGGGCTGCTTTGCATGGTATATGCCCTCGCTTTTAATCGATTCCAACAATCAGTATATAACGAGCCTCGCGCTTATCGTCATCACCAACACCAAGTCCAACAACATAGGGCTTGCTTCGGCGTGGGGCGTTATAATCGGCGTACTCGGAATGGTTTTCATAACGGTATTCCGCAAGGTGCTTGCTAAATTTTCCGAGGAGGTGGAGTTTTAATGGAACTTAAAAACAATCGGGAAATAAAGAGCCGTCTGCACGCGGGCGACGTTGTTTATAAAATTCTCGTCACGGCAGGGATTCTTCTTTTTTCGCTGTCGTTCGCGTTCGTTCTCGTGTGGATGTTATGCAATTCCGTCCGGCCGCAGAAAAGTTATTTCAATGACGTTTTAGCGTTCTGGAATTTAAAAGGAGCTACGTTCGATAATTACGTCAGGATTTTCACGACGAAATACGGCTCGGCAAAAATTACGATGTTCGGAATGCTCAAAAACTCGTTTATTCTGATTATCGTCTGCACGGCGTTGCAGGCGATAGTTCCCGTTATAACGGGTTACGTCGTCGCGAGATACAAAACGAAGCTCGGCGCGATTGCCGTTCAGCTCGTAATAATTTCCATGGTCGTACCCGCAATCGGCTCCACCGCCAGCACTTATTCGTTTATGTCGGCGATAAAACTCAAAGACAAATGGCTCGGGATATTCCTCATGAACGCCGGCGGACTCGGATTCGGAATGCTTCTTTATAAAAACTATTTCTCGTCAATTTCGTGGGAATATGCCGAATCGGCGTTTTTAGACGGCGCGGGAAATTTAAGAGTATTTTTCTCCATTATGTACCCGCAGGCGTTGCCTCTTATCGTTTCCATGGCGATATTGAACGTAATCGGGCTTTGGAACGACTACATGACCCCGTATCTCTTCCTTAACTCCAAACCGACGGTCGCGCTCGGGGTTTACAGTATTCAGACGAGAGCGGAGAGAAACGGCGCGATGCCTCAGGCGTTCGCCGCGATGACCTTCATGACGATTTTCGTGCTTATTATTTACGCGGCGTTCAGCAAAACAATCATGTCAAGTATGTCCGTAGGAGGATTAAAAGGATAATCATGAACAAATTTTTGAAAAAGACGTTGGCTTTAACGGCGGCGGTTATATCCGCTTTCGGCATTACGGGCTGCGGAAACGGACAACCGAGCCAATCGACGGACGGCTCCGGCGGCAAACAATCCGAACTCGGCGGATTACAGTTGAGGTATGAATATAACGGTGAGGAAACCGATATCGTTTCAAAACCCTTTTTCAAGTATTTAAATGCGGAAACCAATGATAAAGCCGCGGAATACCTCACGGAGTATACGCGGGCATACACTCTCGTACAGACATTGTCGGTGCGTTGGGAAGATGACAAAAGTTCGGTTTATGAGGTGCATTTTGCCGATAACGAGGATTTTGATGGAGAAAAAGTTTTTACGACCGAACGCGCTAAGGCGGAACTCGGCGGAACGCTTATCCCCGGGAAAACTTATTATTATAAAATCGTCGGAGATAAAAAGGAGACGAAAGCAGACAGCTTTAAGGTTAAAGACAACGTATTAAGACCTATAAACGCGGGCGGGGCAAGCAATATCCGCGACCTCGGCGGCTGGGCGATAAGCGGCGGAAATATAAAATACGGCAAGCTTTATCGCGGCGGAAAGCTGAATGACGGGAACGAAACGACGCTTACGGAAGACGGATTGAAGGTCATGCGCGAAACGCTCGGAATAAAAACGGAAATAGATCTTCGTTTCGACGGTCTGGACGATTACGGGCAGACGGTAAGCGTTCTCGGCGACGACGTCAGGTATATAAAAGCGGGTTTTCACGGCTATAATTATATTCTTCCCGAGTTTAAAAATTACGGAAAAAACAAGAGAAGTTATTATAAACCGTCCGCGCAGTCTTTAAAGACGATTTTTTCGGCTTTGGCAGATGAAAACAACTATCCGATTTATTTTCACTGCAATGCGGGAGCCGACAGAACGGGAACTCTTGCGTTTTTGATCGAAGCCGTTCTCGGCGCGAGCGAAGAAGACGTGACGAAAGATTTCGAGCTTACGAGTTTTTCGCCTTACGGCGCGAGATATCGCGGGAAAATCGAAAACGGGAAATTCGTTAACGGAATCATGCAGGACGATTCGGATAATTTCGTCGCGTTCGGCTATTTCGTCGAAAGAATGAAAGCGGTTTACTGCGACGAGGGAGAAACGCTCGCTCAGGGCGTTGAAAAATACCTGAAAACCGTTTGCGGAGTTACCGACGAAGAGATTCGATCGCTTAAACGAATCGTGACGGCTGAAAAGCCCGATTAAAAATTCAGATATCATCGAGGGAAAAAATGAACAAATTTTTGAAAAGGACATTAGCTTTAACGGCGGCGGTTATAGCCGCTTTCGGCGTTACGGGTTGCGGAGAGGATTCTCCCGCAAGCGGCGGCAAAGAGAGCGGAAGCGCGGCGAACAGAAACCTTACGGTGAACGTAAGCTCGTCGCTCGTCGATTTTTCCAAGTATAAAGATACGAAAACGACCGATATCTACGCCTGGCGCGGACCTGCGGATTTATCGGACGAGCAGTGGCAGACGTTTAAAGAAAGCGGAATAAACACGCTCATCATGGACTCGGGCATAGACGGAAAGCGCGGCGCGCAGTTCGGCTCGGCATCGCAGGAAGAATATATAGAAAAGTGCCATAAATACGGTATAAACGCCATAGGTTACACCAACGGCAACATAAACACCAACGTCAAGGACTATAAAAACGAGGAGTTTTATCCGACGATAAAGGGCATCGATTACACCGACGAGCCGCCGATTTCGGAGTTTGAAGAAATAGCGACGGCGATACCCGATTTTTCGGCGAAGTACCCGGGCGGCAAGTTTTTCGTGTGTATGCTCTCGAGCGGGGCGGACGCGAAGCATTTAGGCACCGCCGATTACAGAGAGTATGCAAACGGTTGGTACGATACCGTTTTGTCGCGGCTTCCCGAGGGGATGCCGAGGGTTTTCGCAACCGATATCTATCCGATGCACGACGATAAGAAATACGGCTATAACTACGTCGAGGAGACGTGGCTTCGCTCGCTCGCATATCTCGGAGAGGTTAAACTCGCTCATCCCGAAATTGTGTTGCATATGGCTATGCAGTCCATGAGTTTCGGTTTTTTGGAAAACACTTCGCCGAGAAGGCTTCCTTCCGAAGCCGATTGTATTTTTCAGGCTTACGTGAATATGGCGTTCGGTTTCACCGAGTTCAGCTGGTTCACCTATTCTTCGCCCGAGCTTGACGAGAGGGAATTCGGCGAAGAACACGTTTCGATGCTCGACAGGTCGAACGGGAAGACTTCCGCATATTACGGCGTTAAAAAGGCAAACGAACTTATTTACGACCTGGACGAAGTGATGATGTCGTTAACCTGGCACGGCGTGTACCCGATAACCGTAAAATCTTCGACGGATAGCGAAAAGACGGACGAAAGGGCGATAAGATACCTTAAATCGATAAAGGGCGTTATCTTGGACGAAAGCGATTTCAACGTCGTTAAATCGGTTTCCGCAAACGGGAACGTGCTTTGCTCTCAGTTCACCGACGAAAAGGATAACGAGGGATTCATGCTCGTAAATTACGGCGATCCGTCGTACGAAAAGACCGTTAAGGTCGAAGCGGAATTTATCGACTGCGACAAAATAATCGTATATCGCGACGGAAAAGCGACCGTCGAAAACGTCGGAAACGGAAAATGGAGCGAGGATATCCCCGCGGGCAAAGGCGTGTTTATAATACCTTATAAAACTTAAAAC
>JAJWOJ010000429.1 GCA_021635425.1 Clostridiales bacterium
ATAATATACAGAGGTAAACCGATTTGGAAAATTTAACCGAAAAAAAATTGAATGTCATAACGGCGATCATTCTAACCGTAATTATTTCGGGCGTGATCGCCTTATGTTTTATACCGGGCGAAGTCGTCGTTATTTCGGGCAAAGAAAGCTATTCCGCTATTTACAACGGCGACAGAAGCGGAAACGTCGTGGCTCTTATGTTTAACGTATACGAAGGCAGGGAGACCGTTGAGGGTATTTTAGACGTTTTAGACGAAAAGAATGCGAAAGCGACCTTTTTTGTCGGCGGTTCATGGGCGGACGATAATATCGATACCGTTATAAAAATACTTGAAAAAGGGCATGAATTGGGAAGTCACGGTTATTTTCATAAGGATATGGCAAAACTCTCCGAAGAGGGCAATAAAGCGGAACTCGAACCTTTGCATGCGCTTATCAAACGCCATACGGGAGAAGAGATAAAGCTTTTCGCTCCGCCTTCGGGATCCTTTTCGGTTACGACGCTGAAAGTTGCCGAAAAGTTCGGGTATAAAACGATAATGTGGAGCAAAGATACAATCGATTGGCGTGATAAAAACGCGAAAACGATTTATTCGAGAGCCACGAAAAACATTGCGGGCGGAGATTTCGTGCTTATGCACCCCAAAACTCACACCTTAAAGGCTTTGCCCGATATTTTAGATTATTACGCGAAAGCGGGTTTACGGGCGGGTACCGTAACCGAATGTATGGGAAATTTATGGTAAATTATAAAAAATACGAAAACGGATTAAGGCTTATCGTCAATTCTATGGACGCGATGATGTCCGTAAGCGTCGGTTTTCTTGTCGGCGCGGGCAGCTGTCTGGAGGATGCGAATAACAACGGAATATCTCATATTATCGAACATACGACCTTCAAAGGCACCGATAAAATGACTTCTTTTCAGATATCTTCCGCATTCGACGATATCGGCGCGCAAGTCAATGCGTTTACGTCTAAGGAAACGACTTGTTATTACGTTAAAAGCACTACGGGCGAACTCGAAAAATCCTTTGAGCTTTTATCGGACATTTTTTTGAATTCCACATATAAAAGCGACGAACTTAACAAAGAAAAAGGCGTTGTCGTCGAAGAGATAAATATGTGCCTCGACACCCCCGAAGAGCTTTGTCTCGACGCTTTGTCCGAATCGTATTTCGGAAAACAGGGTTTAGGTCAGACGATTTTAGGGTCGGTAAAAAACGTAAAGGAATTTAAAAAAGACGATATCGATAAATATCGGAAGCGTTTTTACAATGCGGACAATATCGTCGTGTCATTTGCGGGCAAAATATCCTTCGAAGAGGCTTGCGGTCTGGTTGAAAAATATTTTATGCCGTATGTTTCCGCCGCGAAATCCGATGAGTTTTTATGCGGAGAAACCGAAAATAAATACGGGCGGATAAAACTCGAAAAGGATATCGAACAGGTTCATCTTGCGCTAGCATTCGGAGGAGTTGAATACGATTCTCCCGAGACGGACGCAATGTCGGTTATCAACAACGTCGCGGGCGGAGGAATGAGCAGCAGATTATTCCAGAAAATAAGAGAAGAGTTAGGGCTTTGTTACACGGTGTACACCTATCCGAGCTGTTATCTTAAAACGGGAACGTTCGCCGTATATGCGGGCGTTAACCCGAAAAGCGCGGAAAAAGCATATCGCGCGATTTTAGACGTGTTAAACGAACTTAAGAAAAACGGCGTAACGGAAGATGAATTTGCCCGCGGAAAAGCTCAGATGATAAGCTCTTTTGCGTTCGGGCAGGAAAGTACGTCGTCTCAGATGCTTTTATACGGCAAATATCTCTTAAATACGGGTAATGTTTTCGATATCGACGCAAAACTTTCCGCCGTAAACGCGCTTGGCATAGGTGAAGTAAACAAACTATTGTCGAAGCTTGATTTTTCGTTATACAGCGCTGCCGTCGTAGGGAAAAAAGCGGATAAAATACAGTTATAATTTGAAAAACCGAAGCATTTTCATCGTTATATAT
>JAJWOJ010000430.1 GCA_021635425.1 Clostridiales bacterium
GATATTTCCTTTTACATATAAAGGGATAACTGAAAAACAAACGAAATAAGGAGTGAAAACGATGAAGCCAAACACAAGTTAAAGAATCTGCAAAGGAAAACAACACGAAATCGAAAAGAAAAATAGTTAGTTATTCGGCATCAAAAAACAAGCAGGATAAGGTTTTTGCAATCTATTTCAAAAACGATACGCTGAACAAGTCGGAAACCGACTTTTCGGAAAGGACAACATTTGCTCGTATCCACAAGAAGAAATCGCCCTGCTCTTACTAAAATTATCGGCGGACTAACGCAAAAGCACTTGACTTACGCACACAAAGCGTGTAAAATATAATCGTCGTATAGATACGATTATATATTCACGGAGGAATGAAAAGATGGCAAAGTCAAGAAAGGAAAAAGACAAAAGATACGAAGAAAGGCACAAGGAAGAACGCAAAGCCAAAAACGTTATATGGGGAACGAGCGTTCCGAGAAAGACGGCGGAAGAAATAAACGAGTTTCTGAAAAAGCACGGCTATACGAAGGTTGAACTTATACAAGCGGGCTACGAAGAACTGTTAGCCCGACACAATACCGCCTTTGCAAAATTAAAGGACGGCTACGACGACTTTTTCGAGAGCGAACTTACGAAATTCGCAGAAGAAAGAAACAAAACATAATCCGTAAGACGAGATACTCTCGCCTTGCGGAAATCTGAGATAAGGAGGATTTTGCGGTAATGGTGAGAGAACATTACAGCCATCAGGAAAGAGAACATAGTATCCGCGCAATAAGTATGAACGTTGAAGCGGATACAAGAAAACACCGTTGAGGTCAATCTGTCAACGGGGCACAAAGAAAAAGGCAGATTAAATCTGCCGAAAGAAAGAATACAAACAAGCGCAAAAATTTTAGCCGACATTTTACTCGACTATGCGAGAAACGGCGGTAATATGGACGATTTAACGCCCGAGAGCGTATTCGGCAGGAGGAAGCAATGAAAAAGCGAGTAGTTATATATGCAAGATTCAGTTCGCACAGTCAGACGGAACAGTCTATCGAAGGACAACTTCGGGAATGCTACGAGTATGCAAAAAGACAAGACCTTCTCGTTGTAGCCGAATACATAGACCGTGCGCTCACGGGGACTACGGACAAACGACCGGAATTTTTAAGAATGATCGACGACAGTAAGAAAAAGACTTTCGACTATGTTCTTGTTTACCAACTTGATCGCTTTGCCCGTAACCGTTACGACAGCGCGAATTACAAAGCAAAGTTAAAGAAAAACGGCGTACGTGTTCTATCTGCAAAAGAAAACATAACGGAAGATGCAAGCGGAATTTTAATCGAGGGAGTGCTGGAAAGTATGGCAGAATATTATTCTGCCGAACTTTCGCAAAAGGTAAAACGCGGAATACGGGAAAGCTACGAGAAAGGTTACTTTATCGGCGGATACGGACTATTCGGCTATGACATCGTGGACAAAAAATGGACGATAAACACTTACGAAGCCGATATCGTTCGCGATATGTTTACAAGATACAAAAACGGCGAAAAGGCGAAAGAAATTATTGCAAGGCTGAACGGACAAGGCATTAAGACGAAAGCCGGTTCGTCGTTCAATATGAACAGTCTTGCAAGGATAATCCGCAACGAAAAATACATCGGGAAAGTAACTTCACACGGCACGGTTTACACTAACGTCATACCGCCTATCGTGGACGAAGAACTTTTTTATGAATGCAACGTCATTATGGACAAGCATAAACATAAACCGCGCGATAGCAAGAGCGAACAGCCGTATATTTTAAGCGGAAAATTATTTTGCGGATTTTGCGGTAGTCTGATGACCGCCGAAACGGGAACAAGCCATACCGGCAAACTTCATCATTATTACAAGTGTTTCGGAAGAAAACGCAACAAACACAGTTGTAAAAAGGCAAATTACAGACAGCAAGACCTTGAAGATCTGGTATTCGGCACGACGGTTAAATACGTTCTGCAACCCGACGTAATTCAAACCGT
>JAJWOJ010000431.1 GCA_021635425.1 Clostridiales bacterium
CTAATACCTACGGCTATATTGCACAAAACGCTATAATGTTAGTTGATAAGACGGGCAAACAACAGACTCTTAATAACAGCTATGCTGTTCAGGATGATTTTATTTACAGTACTGAAGATAAAAATCCGTCTGTTATTTGGTATACAAATCACAACGAAACATTGATGTTCCCCTCAAAAATTAATAACCAAAATTACGTTATCGGGCAAATGCGCGGCATTAAAAATGTACAACATGTAGTCATCCAGAATGGCGTAACCAAAATTTCCGATTCTGCTTTTTATGGTTGTAAAAATTTATTAACGTTTTCCGCTTCATCCGGTCTTAACATAATCGGTAATGTCTCATTTTATAATTGTTCTTCATTAACAACAGTTTCAATCGGAGCCGGAGTAATGGAAATCAGAGACAACGCTTTTGCAAACTGCACAAATCTTACAAAAATTAATTTTAATGGAAGAACGGATGAATGGAAATTTATAAAAAAATCCAGCAATTGGAATAGCAATACAGGTAATTATATCGTTTATTGTTCTGACGGAAAACTTGATAAAAACAATAATAAGGTTACCACTTAAGCTTTTTGATTTGACGCAATACCTTCCAATTTAACGTAGTATTTACGAAAGCCTTCCCACTCGGCGGAGTTGAACGAGCCGAAAACAAGAAAGTTCGCGCCCTATACAGATAAGGGATAAGCAAAAAAGGTTGTATGCGGGAGAGATGTCGCCAGCCATGAGTAATTGATTTTAATGCAACAAAAGGCGACAAAGAGGGGCAAACGACCAATCGAAATAAGAGCGGATTACACGTAAAAAACTAACCTATAAGTCGATTAACCAATAAAAGTCACTTATTTTAAGTTAACTTGCGCCCCTCATTCGGCGCATGCGCGCCACCTTCCCCCGCGTCGATTCTTCGCTTATGAAATGCTCCGCCGGGTGTGAAGGCTATTATAATTCAATTATCCGATTTTACGCACTTATTTCAAGGCTAAGGAAGCCCCTCTTTGCCGTTTTGAATTTATTCGATAACAATAAGATGTGGCTACGGCATTCCTCCCAATTTAGATGATTACTTATACATGCAAAACAAGGACGATTGATATCGTCCTTGTTTTGCTTTGCTCCGCCGAGTGGGGACACTTTTTGCCCTTTCGCTTCGAATACCATGCGGGAAAGATTTACTGATAATCGACTTATAGGCGCACTTTTATGTTTTAATGCATTTTACAAAGTTCATACAAAACCGCGGCGTTCGGGAGTATTCCCGAACGCCGCGGTTTTTCGTCGCACTTTTTAGCTGTGCCTCTTATACTTAATATAAACTTAAAACAAATCAGAATGCGAACCAAGACGATAAAGCAGTAATAATAAAATATCGTTTTGCTGTTTGTATACAAGCAACCAATCCGGATACACATGACATTCTCTGTAGCCCGCATATTTCCCCGATAGGTTGTGATCGCAATACTTCTGTTCAAGAATTTCTCCGTTTGCAAGCCTTTCGATAACTTCCCATAGCTTGTCTTCGTTTTTTCCTTGTTTTCGCGACGCTTTCAAATCTTTTTTGAATTGCGTGGTTACACTGATTTCGTATTTCATTCGTCCAATGCCGCCCTTAATTCCGATACGTTTTTATAGCTTACTCTGTTCGGGTCTGCAATTATTTTATCGCCTTCCTCAAGCGCGGCAATCGTTACTTCATTCGGAATTTCCGCGCATACGTCAAACGGAATCCCTTTATATTGAATCGCCTTTTTTAAGAACACATTGATAGCCGTAGTCATATTCATTCCTATAGCTTCAAAAATTTTTTCCGCTTCCTGTTTCGTTTTCGGATCTGTGTTCACATTTATTTTCGCCGTTGCCGCCATAATAATATCTCCTGTATTATACACCTTATTGTATGTATATTATAACATATTATGTGTATGTTGTCAACATATTACGTATATAATATTCCATAAACTTTAAATTTGCGGCGTTCGGGATAATC
>JAJWOJ010000432.1 GCA_021635425.1 Clostridiales bacterium
CCTCTCGTCCGTTCTTCCGTGTCTTAACGACGATTCTGTCGTCGTTTGCGAAACTTCGAGTTTTCAGCTCGAAACGGTGAGCAGATTTTCTCCGCATATCGCAGTCATTACGAATATCACCCCCGATCACCTTTCAAGACATTACAATATGGAAAACTACGTATATCTGAAGGGGAAAATTCTTTCCAATATGCGCGAGAGCGAATTCGCGGTTTTAAATTTCGACGATAAAATCGTTAAGAGTTTCGGCGAAAAAACTCGTTGCAAAGTCCTTTATTTTTCCGCGCAGACAGAGGTTAACGGCGCATACGTCGCAGACGGCAAAGTGTATTATAAGGGTAAATTTATCGGCGAAATTTCCGATTTTCCGATAAGCGGAGAACATAACGTTTACAACCTTCTCGCGGCGGTCTGCGTTGCGGAAATCATGGGGCTTGACGAAGAGATAATCTTAACGGGAATAAAGGGTTTCAAAGGCGTTAAACATCGTATACAGTACATAAAATCGGTGAACGGAGTCGATTATTACAACGATTCGAAAGCGACGAATCCCGACGCTACCATAAAAGCTATCGACTCGATGGAAAAGCCGACCGTACTCATTTTAGGCGGTAAAGATAAAGGTCTCGATTACGGAGAGTTGTTTGTAAAAATAAAAACTTCAAACGTAAAATCGATTGTGTTTACGGGCGAAAGCGCGGCGCGGATGTATAACGCCGCAAAAAAAGAAGGTATACCTGATTTATCCGTTGCGGAAGATTTCACGCTGGCGGTTAAGCTTGCGGGGCTTTCTGCGGAAAAGGGCGACGCTGTCCTTTTAAGTCCCGCATGCAGCAGTTTCGACAGGTTTACCGATTATGAGGCGCGCGGCGACGAGTTTATCCGCATAACGGAGAGTTTATGACGGCGTCGGTGCTACCGTTGAAGATAAATAAGAGAAGGAGCGGGGATCTCTTGCTCCTTTTTTCGGTTATCGGTTTATCGCTCACAGGGCTTCTTTTCGTGTATTCCGCAAGCAAATATTCTGCGGAAATAAGTTACGGCGATAAATTTTATTTTGCAAAAAAGCACGTCATAGGCTTGCTTCTCGGATACACGGCGATGACTTTCGGATGTTTTTTCGATTACCGAAAATATAAAAAAGCGGGCGTCGTGTTTTTTGCGTTATCGCTTGTTTTGCTTTGTCTCGTATTCACTCCTTTGGGATATGAAAATTACGGCGCGACGAGATGGATAAAAATCGCGGGGATAACGATTCAGCCTTCCGAAATCGCAAAAATATGTTTCGTCATGTTTTCGGCTTCTTATTTTTCAAAGAACCCGGCAAAATCCAAAACTTTTTTGGGTTGTCTGCCCGTGCTTGCCGCGGGCGGGGTGGTGTGTCTACTGATTATTTTAGAGCCGAACATGTCGATAACCGTTTGTTTCGGCTTGCTGACCCTCGCAATTCTGTTCGCCGCGGGAATGAAAACGTCTCATTTTATAATACTGCTTGTTCCCGCCGCCCTGTGCGTTCCGCTTCTTATCATCGCGGAGCCTTACAGACTTAACAGATTGTCTGCGTTTTTAAATCCGTGGGCTTCGCCCAAAGGCGAAGGGTATCAGTTGTTGCAGTCGCTTTATGCCTTAGGTTCGGGCGGCTGGTTCGGAACGGGGCTTTTCAAATCGCGGCAAAAACTTCGTTTTCTTCCTTTTTCGGAAAGCGATTTCATTCTTTCGGTTATCGGCGAAGAGATTGGTTTTATAGGGCTTCTCTTCTTTTTCGGGCTTATATTTTTTATCGTAATACGAGGAATCCGGATAGCCGTGAAATCA
Source organism: Clostridiales bacterium (assembly GCA_021635425.1). Taxonomy (GTDB): domain Bacteria; phylum Bacillota; class Clostridia; order Christensenellales; family Borkfalkiaceae; genus UBA10281. The sequence goes on from JAJWOJ010000432.1 coordinate 1,816, forward strand.
AAAGATTATTACGGATATATTCTGGCTGTGGGGATAACGTGCGTATACGGAATACAATCGCTTGTAAACGCGCTCGTCGTTACGGGGAGCATTCCGCCCACGGGTTTGCCCCTTCCGCTCGTATCTGCGGGAAATACATCTCTTATTGTATTTCTTTATTCGTTCGGAGTTCTGTATAATAT
>JAJWOJ010000031.1 GCA_021635425.1 Clostridiales bacterium
AACTAAAACTAAACAAACTATACGGTGTAATATTATGAAAAGAAAAATATTTTTTCAGCAATCCGGACTGTTCTTTTTCTTTATTGCGATATTGTTATTCTTGTTTGTTTATTGTGTTGTTGGAATAATTTATTTTATTGTGGCAATATTTAGGGGAACTTTGGATATCCCGCTGGTTTGTCTTACTCTTTTAGGTGGTTCTGTCGGAGTTGGGTTGACAGGGTTTGAATTGATAAGGATGATTCGACAAGTAATAATTTTAGAAGAAAAAAGTCTGTATGTTCCGAATGAGTGGGGAATGTCGGATGAAAAAGTACAATACGAGGTAAAATTGCAGTACCGTGATATTGTGAATATGTACTTGCGCGAAACAACAAACGATTCGCATAATAAACCGATGAAGAGGTACGCTTATGTAACGCTTCCGAAGACGTATTTAGTGTTATGCGATGCAAAAGGAAAAGAATTTGCGGTAAATATAGTGTTTTACACCAAGAAGTGCAGAATTAAAATTATCGATTCGATAATTTATAGAATGGAATTGCAAGGAAATAAATCTTGCAATAAAACAGGGAAGGAAATTTACGAAGATTTTCTCAAAAAAAGAAACAATCGAAAAGTTTAATTTTTTTAACGAGAAGATTTCAAAAAGTTTAATTAAAAGTAACGGGTAGGAGGCGGATTTACCTTTACGATAACCCCGCTCCCAACCGTAAAGTTAAATGAGGTGTATATGATAAAAATGGTGAATGCCGCATTGCAAAATTTCATTTTTACTGTGTGGGTAAATTGTGTTGTGGTTTTTTTTGTCCTAATATTCTGCTTATTGGGCATTATATTCGGAGAGCCCGCAGAGTTATCCCCGTTGATAAAAATTACCGGCATCATACTTTTGTCGGTTTGGGGGTTATACTTTGTTGTTTCAATCGCTACATATAAGACAGTCATTATCACTAAAGATAAAATAGTTGTAAAAAAATATGGCAGAGAATTGTGGTCTCTTGATAGTAACGACTTAAAAGAATGTAGATGCAGTCAAATAACCGGCGAGTTTGTTGTTATGCCGTTTGTAAGATCAATGGAATTTATCGTTAAGGGCATTGACGATGATTGCGCTATGTGGAAGAATAAGAAGAATTACTATCACAGATGCGTAATAGGCTTGTCTGTAAAAAATGCAAAGAAAATGGCAGAAATGGGATATAATGTAAGCTTCCCCACCCCCGGTGACTAATTTTTGGTATGTTTTTGGAATTGTAATCCTGCAAATATAAAACTCGGAAAGGGTTTATTGTTGACTTTTTCGGGCGTATCGGGTATACTCATATCGAGTATGCCCGATTTTTTGTTTTCGGTCGGTTTCGGTTTGTTTTCGGACTGATTGCAGAAAAATTTTATTTGTCGGGCGGCTCACGATATAATTTTCGTCTTGGAGAAGATATGAATAATCGTAAAAAATATTTATGCGCATTGTTTACCGTTCTGATGTCGATGAGTTTAATTGTCGCATTTTCTTTCGCGAGGGCGGCGGGCAGGGAAAATTATAAAACGCTTTCGTATAAAACTCTGCCTTCCGAGGAAGAAATTATTGCGCTTTCCGCTTACGACGGGCGGGATTACGGGATAATTACGCCCGTGAAAGACCAAGGCTCTACCAATCTGTGCTGGGCGTATTCGTCTGTCGCCGCTTCGGAAGCTTCAATCGTCCGTTCGGGGCTTAAAAAGCTCGAAGAAGTGAATCTGAACCCGACTGCCGCCGCATACAGGGTGAATAACCGCGGCGAAGACCCGCTCCGCAACACGAGCGGGGAATATGTTTCGGGAGATTTCACGTCTTTTGCGGGCAATCCGTCCAAAATAGCTACGATTTTTTCGGGGTGGTGGGGGCCCGTAAGCGGAACAAACGCGAACGTCGACCCTTTCGTTAATTCCGATTTTCGGCTCGAAAACGCCGTTCATATCCCCGAAAATAAGGATAATCCGTCGCTACGCATAGCCGAAATAAAAAAAGCGATCGCGAAATACGGCGCGGTTACTTTTCAGTATAACAATCTGCACAATATCTATTATTACAACCCGAAAAACGAAACGAGCGGGTCTTCTTATCCTCACGCATGCACGATTATCGGCTGGGACGATAATATTTCCGCGGAGAGTTTTAATCCCCACGGGGCGACCATGAATGGCGGGTGGCTCATAAAAAACAGTTACGCCTCGCTTCCCGACGGCTATCCTTATTTTTATATTTCTTACGATAACACAAGCTCGAGCATGTACGCTTTTTCGTATGTCGAAAAGGAAACTTACGACAGAAATTATTATTACGACGGAGCTATAAACGACTTTCCTTTAAGAAACGACAAACACGTTGCTAACGTTTATCGGGCGGGGAGCGAAGTTTCGGGTAAAACCGAAAAAATAACCGCCGTAAACGTCGGTGTCGAGGGAAACGATTACACTCTGGAAGTGGAAATTTACACCGGGCTTTCCTCGCCTTTCGAGGCTGAAAACGCCCCCGTCGAGGGAGGAAGATCGGCGGCAAAAAAGACGGCGCGTTTCGATTACGGCGGCTACGTCACCGTGCGGCTCGACGAACCCGTAACACTTTCCGCGGGCGAATGGTTTTCGGTTATCGTCCGCGTGAGCGAAGGAACCGCGAAAATACGCCTCGGGGTGAAAAACGGAAAAGATCTTTCGTATGCGGGGAGCTACGGAAGCTATGCGAAGTTCGGTAATTTCGTTGGCAGAATCAAGGCGTTTACGACTTTTTTCGATTCGTCTTCCGAATCTTCTTCCGAATCCTCTTCTTATCCCGATTCGTCTTCCGAATCCTCCTCTTATCCCGATTCGTCTTCGGAATCTTCTTCGGAATCTTCTTCGGAGGGGTCCGACAAAACCGACCAATCGGAAAGCGAGGATTATTCGCAGACGGAATCCGAATCCGTGACGGAAAGCGAAACGGGGTCGGAGAGCGAGAGTGAAACAGAGACGGGGACGGAAAGCGAAACAGAGACAGAGACCGAAACGGGAACAGAGAGCGAAAGTGAAAGCGAAACCGAAACGGGGACGGAAAGCGAAAGTGAAACAGAGACCGAAACAGAGACCGAAACGGGGTCTTCCGCTTCGTCCGGAAGCGAATCCGATTCGGCAACCTCGGAGAGTGAAGATAAAACCGAATCGACGTCTTCCGGAAATAAAGAAAGCGAGGAATCGATTTCGTCAGACGATAAAGACGACGGCGGATCTATTTCTTCGGCAGGCGAAGGGGTTACGGATAAAAACAACGAATCCTGTATGTCCGCGATATCCGCGGGAACGATTTTATTCAATGCGGGGATAATTATCGCGGCGGTATGCCTCTTTTTTAAAAAGCATCGGCAATAAAGGCAAATCGTAAACCGGATATTCAAAACGCAAATCAAACAAAAAGTCGGGAAAGATAAATCCCGACTTTTGCTATATTCGACGTGAGTTGGCGATTCGCCTGTAACGCTTGAAGTTTGCAGCCGATTTATTCCCGATACGGGGGGAAAGGCGGTTTTTGCGTTAAACCAGGCAGTTTGCTTTTTGCGTCGGAATGAGATTATGGGAATGTCGACGAACCGTTTCACCGATAAAAAAAGAAAGCGGTCGCATGTTCGCAACCGTTTTCTTTCATGAAATTTACAAACCGAAATCAGTTATTTCAGTTTTCTTTTTTGTTTCTGATTACGATAAATGCCGCCGCCGCGAGTGCGCCGAGCGCCGTAACTCCGCCGTAAAGACCCGATCCGCATCCGACAGAATCGTTTTCGCTCCCTTGAGTCCCGCTTGCATCGGGTTGAATGCTTTCGCTCGTGCCGCTTTCCGCTTCGGAGCCGCTGTCGGGTGTTGTTTCGGAAGTCGATCCGCTTGTCGATTCGGAAGTCGATTCGCTTTCGGACGATGATTCGCTTTCCGTCGGCTTATCTGTTTTTCTGGTGTAAATCGCGCGGCCGGTTACGTCGGTGAAATCGAGATAATATTCTTCCCATTTTCCCTCGTAACCTTTTTTTGCGGGGACGCGCGGTTCGTCTATCGTCATATCGTCGGCGGTGTAAGTAACCGTCGTGTAAACGTCGTAACCGACCACATACGTTATAGTGTAAACTTCGGGGATATATACGCCGTTTACTATCTGATCGTTATTCTTTTCAAAAGTAAACGCTTCCCATTCGAATTTATAATGCGCCTTTTCGGGAGCCGCGGGAAGTTCGATATATTCTATCTCGTCTTCGCAGTATTCGAGAACGATATCGTCCATGCCGTCTGCCTTAAACGTAATTTTGTAGAGGGTTATTTCGGGTTCCGCTTCGACGATATACGTTATATCGAGCGTAGCGACGTTGTCGCATCTGTCGGTTGCGATAACTTTGCAGGTGTGAGTTCCTTTACGCAATCTTCCGAGATCGTCGAGCGCGCCTTCGGACCATTCGTAGCTGACGAAATATTCGCCCGAATTGTCCGTTACGGTCGCGATTTTATCGGTGGAAACGGGATATGCGCCCTCGGTAACTTTAAATTCGGTAACGGGCGCGGAGATAACCGGCGGTTCGTGTTCGAACTCTATCGTCGTAAGCTCTATCTTATCGATATACATCGTGGTAGCCGCGTTTGTTCTCAGGCATACCGCAACGGTTTTAAGATATCCGTCTATGCAGATTTTATCGAGCTGATCGGGCGTAAGAGAAACGGTTATCCATTCGTCGGTCTTGTTTGCGCCAAGCCCTCCGCCGACAACCCAGTTATCGGGTTTCCCGGGGTAGGGAATACGGAATTCGGGGTGTTTCGCATTATCGGAAGCCGTGCCGACGATATAAATTCTGAACGACAACCCCGTGATGAATTTACGTTTGTAGTTAAGAGCAGAGAAGTCGAGAGCCATATCCGTCTGACCGGGCTTATCCGCGTTTGACATTTTAAGCACGTTGCCCGTAAACCCTTCGGGAACGCCTGCCGCCGCGGCTTTTTCGCTTGCGATAACCGAAAGATTACATCCTCCGTATACGTTCACGCCCTCGACGTATGCCGAGTAAGTAAACGAGCCGTCGCCGAACACGGGCGGAACGATAGTCGATTTTATATGAGTTCCGTCGATATTTGCGTCGCCGAAGCGGAATTTCATGTCGGACGCGGCGTCGTATGCGAAATCGTGCGTTACCGTCTTCACTTCGCCGCCTTCGGTGTAAGAAAGAGTGAATGTAACGGTTTTGCTGTCTTTCAACGTCGTTTTAACGCTCATTCTGTTATATGCCGCGAAAGGCGCGCGGGTTATGGTTGTAAATTTTGTCAGTCTGCCGAGGCTGTTCTGAACGTTTACCGTGTAAACGTCCACGTTGTCGCCGGAGCAGTAGAGGAACATTCCGTAAGAACCGATACCGAAAGAGGTGCGGGAGAAGTGACCGTCGGAGTTGGCGGTTTCTCTCATTTTATATTCGAATTCTACGGCGTCGCCGTAACCGAGGATTGCGCCTTCGTATTTCGTTCCGTGAACGGGCGAAAGCTCTTCGCCTTCCGTGATGTCGTAAACTTCGGTAATGTCGTAAGTTTTCGGCTCGTGTGCCGTTATCGTCGATTTTACGACGTTGCCGTCGATATTTCCGTCGCCGAAACGGAATTTCATATCGGGCGAGGCTTTGTCGCCGTAATCGAGAGACACGCTCTTTATTTCGCCGTCTTCATGGTAGGTCATAACGAGCATTATGTGCGAATTTTCCGCCTTATAGGCTTTGAGGGTCAATTCGTTATAGTTGGCGAAGGGAAGTCTGTTTATAGTCGTTAATTCGCTTCCGCGGACAAATTTTCCGCCCGAAAGGTCGGCGGGTCTTATGCTTATCGCGTCGGAAGAGCAGTAGAAGTAAATTCCGTATGCGCCGATAGCGAACGCGCTTCTCGCATAATGTTCGGGATTTTTTTCCGCATTCATTTTATAAACGAATTTAACGGTGTCGCCGAGATTTACTTCGTTTCCCGTATAAACCGTTCCGTGCGCCATGGAAAGATCGTTGCCGACGATAAGATCGGGATAAACTTCCGTAATGTCGTAAGTAACGGGTTCGGCAGGCTCGGCAGCTGCCTTTGTCGATTTTATAAAGTTTTCGTTGACGTCGCTGTCTCCGAAACGAAGTTTCATGTCGGAAAGAGCGTCATATGCGAAATCTTTCGTAACGGTTTTGGTTTCGTTGTTTTCGGTGTAAGAGAGAGTGAACGTAACCGTGGAATCGTTTGTTTTATCGGCTTTAACGCTCATTTTGTTATAGCCGGTAAAAATCGTTCTCGAAAGAGAAGTAAACTCCGAAGCTCTTTTGATACCGTTGTTCTGAATATCTGCCGTAAACACTCTTACGGTGTCGGCACTGCAATAGAAAAATATACCGTAAGAACCGATGCCGAAAGCGGAACGGGCATAATGTCCGTATTCGTTTTTGTCCGAACGCATTTTGTATTCGAACTCGACGGCGTCCCCGTAATTTACGGCATTGCCGCCGTAAACGGTTTTCAAAACCATAGAAAGTTCTCCGCCCGAAGCCATGTCGGTGTAAACTTCGGAAATATCATAGGTTTTTGCTCCTTCGGCCTTAGCGGTTTTGGCAAGCGTCGCGCCCGTAAACCAAAGCGAAAGCGTGAGGGCAAGAGAGAAAACGACAGTTAAAAATCTTCTTAAATTCTTCATTTTTCAGTCCCCCTTAACCTAACAAAATATTTTTTATCGAGGCGATGTCTTCGTCGGTCACACCGAGCGATTTTACAAGGCTCGCCGCCTTGTCCGCAAACGTTTCGCCCTCGTAAGTATTTACGAAATCATAGAAGTTCGTGATGGTGTTTACCATTTGTTTGTTGCCGTCCAGGGTTCCGCCGACGGAGAGATACGAAAGTTCGTATTCTCTTATGAGCGCGTCCTTTTCGACGCCGCAAAGAGCCTGAAGAATGAACGAAAGCGTACCGGTACGGTCTCTGCCTATCGCGCAGTGGAAAATCATGGGATAATTTTCGGGATTCGCGCACGCTTTAAGTTCGTCGCGGAATGCGTTGCGGTATGCTTCGCTTCCGTTAACGCCCGCGTCGTGACCGTTATAATAAGCTCCGCTTATCTTTATGATATTTACGTTGTCTCCGAAAGGAGATTTTGCAACGACGTCGCCGCGAAGGTCGAGGTCGGTTTTAATGCCGAGTTTTTTAACGGTGTCTTTGCCCTTTTCGGTTATCGAGTCGCCGTTCGCAGAGCGGTAAAGAATGCCGTACTTAATTATTTTTCCGTCTTTCGTAATCGCGCCGCCGAGGTCTCTCACGTTTGAAACTCCGTCGATTGCAACGCTTCTCACGTTTCCTTCGGTTTTAAAGTTATACGCCTTTGAAAACTTCTGTTCGCCGTTGTTGTCGGTCACTTTAACTTTCCAGAAGTAATTTCTGTTCGGTATAAGCCCCTCGATAGCAACGGAATTTTCGAGCGTGACGTATTTTTGCGCGTTTGTAAAGCGAGCGTTGTCCGCAAGCCACAATTCGCAATATTTCGCGTTTTCGGCATTCCATTCGATTTTGACGTCGTTCATCGGCAACTGTTCGCCTTTACCGAAAAAGTTGAGTCCGTAACCGGGCGCATAATTTTTAAAATAGTCGGTTACGTTTTCGTTATCGAGAACATACGTCGATTTCTGCATAGGATTTTTCACCTCGATAATGTCTTTTGTCGTGACGCTTTCCGTCGTTTCGCCCGCAGGCGTATCCGCCTTGGGGCGGGTTACGCCCGTGATCACGAAGATGGAGACCAGAACCGCTATGCAAGCGATAACGGCAACAGATCTCAGCCGTTTTGTGTTACTCATTTTGTTTCCTCCTGTATTTCAGCGCATAAGGCGCAATTTCCCGATTTATTAAATTATAAAAAACGTCTGTCTTGCTTTTTCGTAAAATTTTATATAGTTCTATCCGATAACGAAATCTTTCAGATACACGACGTTGGTTTCTGCGACTATTATCGAAAATTCCGTGCAGGTTTCGCCGTAAGACGAGATGTCGAACGTGTAAGTTTTCCATTCGTCGAAAGGTATTTTAAGTTTTTCGTCGGTGTGCGCGGACGACATTCTTATATAACCGTCGCCTGCAAGCGCGTTCGGTTTCACTCTCACGGAAACTTCTCCCGCAGGTTTGAGCTGTAGTTTCGCGGTTGATGTTGCGGGAACGTATAAAGCAAAAGAAATAGTCTTTTTGTTCTTCAGAAGATTTGCGTTGACAAATATTTTGCCCTGGCTGTTCGCGGTGACTTTATAAGCGTTTACGCCGCTGTAATTTACCGCTCCGACCGTAAGCGCGGATTCGGCGGAAAGGTCTGTGCCGAGCTGTAAGCCGTTTACTTTCGGTTCTTCGGGTTTAACGTAATTCCAATCGATTTTTCCGCCCGCATTATCGCAAAGACGAATATACGGCTTTGTTATGTCTCCGTTTCCGTCCAACGGAATAACCGTTCCGCCGATGAGCGGAATATAGTTGCCGTCTTTCGGGGGATAGCCTATGTTGATATCGGTGTAGTCGTCGGGATTCACGCCGTTATATCTGTCGTATTCGCTTGATTTTTGTCCGTACTGGAAACGGATTCCTTCATAAACGACGCTTCCGCAGTTGTTGTGTTCGTGTCCTACGAAAATCGAATCGAAGCCGAGGGCTTTCAAACCGTTATAAACCTTTTTATCCGTGTCCCACGTGCCTTTCATGCCTCTGCCGAGATAACCGAAGTCGGTTTCCGCCCGGTTTTCGGCTTTATATATGTTCGTCGGTTTTGCTCCCGCGGTGTCGGGCATGCCGTATTTTGCGAAAGCGTCTCTGAACGCTTCGAACTGAATATGAAAAGCTATCGAGAGATTTACGTCCGGCGAATATTTTCTGATGTTTCCGACTTCGCCCGTATACCAGTTTATCTGGTCTTTGCCGAAGCCTACGGATGCCGTCGAGTGTCCGTTTGCAAGCGACTCCGCCGAAATGTCTCCGCAGCCGTTGGAATCGAGCATAAAGAACACCCGTTTAAGTTCGCCGCTTTGAATTATGCCGACCGAATAATTTCCGTTGCCCGTAAGCGTTCTCTGCAAAAACATGCAATTTTTCGCGTTTTCAAGTATTTTGCATTGCCAATCGTAGCCTTTTCTGCTCGTTCCTTCGTGATTTCCCATAACGGGCGCCCAAGGTATGCCGAATGTTTCCATGAAGTTGACGAACTTGATAAACGACGTGCCGCTGTCGTCGAATTCGCCGTAAACGAGATCTCCCGTCATGACGATAAGGTCGGGCTTAACGGCGTTTATCGTTTCGGTTATATAATCGAAACAGTTCTTCTGAATGTTCTCTGTAGCGTAGAATATTTTTTCTCTGTTGCCCAATCTGTTTGTTCTGTCCTGAGCGGAATCGAGAATCTGCGGGTCGGTAAGCTGCAACACGACGGGGTTTCTTCCTTCGGGAACTTCCACGTAAAAATCGACGGTTTCCTTAACGGTGAAGTCGCAGTTTTTGCATTTACCTTTTTCAACGTCATGATCGATCATCGGTATCTCAACTTTTTCGCTGTAATCGCAACCTTTGTTCGAGCAGTATTTGTAAGCTGCCCAGCCTGTCGAAGAACACGTGGGAGCTTTCGCTTCCGCTGTTACGAGATTATGTCCCGTGGTGGGGAGTTCGATTTTCTCGCTGTAATCGCAATTTTTGCAATATCTGTATTCTTCCCAGCCCGCCTCGTGGCAAGTGGGGGCTTTCGCTTCCGCCGTAAGAAGTTCGTGTTCCTTTTTCGGAAGTTCGGTTTTTGTCGAATAGTCGCAACCTTTACGTTTGCAATGCTCGTATTCGTTCCAACCCGCTTCTTTGCAAGTGGATTGCTTTGCCGCGACTTTTTCGATGTCGTGACCCAAGGCTGGCGTGATTATCTTTTCCGTAGCGTAATCGCAGCCGTCGTTTTTGCAATATTCGTAACTATTGTTGCCGTCTTCAAGGCAGGCGGGGGCTTTTTCGTCAACTTTAACGATTGAATGTCCTTTAGCTTTTATAACGTTTTTCGTCGTATAACCGCAGCCTTCGACGTCGCAATAGACGTATTCTTTCCAACCGTCCTCCGTGCATGAGCCTTCATGCGCTTCCACGGTTATAAGATGATGCGCGTGAGCCGCGCTTTGTCCGTTTTCGGACGACCCGCCGTTTCCGCCGTCGCACCCCGCAAAAATCACAAAGGCTAAGGCTATAACGGAAAGCAATAATAAAAATCTTCTTTTCATGATTTTCCTTCCCCTACATTGAGCATTTAATATCGGTCTATAAGCCGATTAACGCTATGTTTTGTGATTTATAAGTCCGTCCGTTCGGAAGTCCCCGGTTCCGCGCGGTACATGTCCGTCGTCCACCTTTCGGCAACTTTGTCTAAGTTCGCGCGTTCGGCGCAATCGAAGAAATCTTTTCTTGCCGCCTCGTATTCCTCTCTCGGAGCGGACGGGTAATAAAAATAATAATTGTCGCATAAAAGCATGAGCGGCGTTAAACGAACTTCTTCGAGCCGCCTTATAAATTCCGCTTTGGTTTTTTCGGGCAGAGAAGCCGAAGATATCCTTTGTTCGCCTTTTTCGACGGCTTTTATCGCTTCGTATAACAGTTCCGGCGGATTTGCTTCGGGTTTTTCGCACGAGCCGAACGAGCCGCAAAATACGGTTTTCCCTTCCTCTTCGAGCTTTTCGAATTGCTTGTGAAAAAGCGAAACGATCGTTCTCACGGCATTCGCCCCTTCGCCGTAATAAAGGTCGATAAACTCGTCTATAAGTCGATTATCGTCGAGTTTTGAATTCCACATAAGCTTTCGGTAAGCGTATGCTCTTATCTTGTTCTGCCATATATGTGTGCTGTCGTGCGAGCCTTGCATGCAAAGATACGTTATGCCGTAATCTTTAAACCCGCGGACGTCTTTCGCGATATTGCGGAATGAATCGTAAAAAAACAGATAACGATGAAAATCGGAATCGTATGCCCAGAACCAGAAGTTATCGGCAACGATTTTCCATTCGCTCATCGATTTGCGGATGTGAGACTCCTGTTTGTCCGAAAAATAATCGTAATAACCGTTTCTGAACAGCGCGAGCTGGATTATGAGATTTTCGTCCGCAACGACCGTTTCGTCAAGCGGGACGAGCTTTCCGTTTTCGGTCTTTACGGGCGCGTCTTTTGCGTAGTCGTAAGCAAAAGTCATGATTTTTATCCGTCTCGAGCCTTTTTCCGCAAGGTATTTATTGAGTTCGCGCACTAAAACGTTGCAAAATCTTATCAGAATTCCGCTGCGTTTATATTTTGCTTCGAGCGCGCGGTTGTGTTCGTCGTCGAAATAATAGGGTCCGTCTTCCTGCGTGAAACAGAAAACCTCGACGCCCTGATACTTTTCGATATCCTTTTTCATTTCGTCGATGACGATCTTCGCAACGCTTACGTCCATGCTTTCGTCGAGCTTGCCGTCGTCCGTAATTCCGTTCGTGATATCTATCGTCGGCAGAATTTCGGCGTTTACGTAAATGAAACGGTAAAACTCGGGGTGGTCGTTGCCGTATTTTTCAAACGGAACGTAAAAATGAAAGTTGTGATTTACGTTTCTGCCGTAAACCGTCGTCTTTCCGCCGTGGGTTTTATCCACTTCGGTAAATAAATCTACGGTACGCGTTCTCGCGATATGGTCCATATCCGCGGTGTCCTGAAAGGTGTCGCCGAAAAGATAGGTTCTCATCGAAAAATCGGGATTTGAAAAGTAATTTTTATCGGGAACGACAACAGAGCCGTTTTCGGGGATATATTCCGCGTCGGCGGTTAAAAACCTGACGCCGAGGAATTTTTCTATGTAATCGTAAACGCCGTATATCACCCCGCGCGACGTTTTTGCCGCAATGAGGACGTTTCCTCTCAAAACGGACAGTGAAAACCCGTCGCCTTCGACGTCCGAAGTTGCCGTTTTATATTCGTCATCGGTTACGACAGCCGTTTTACCGACGGAAAAGC
>JAJWOJ010000433.1 GCA_021635425.1 Clostridiales bacterium
ATTATTACGAATCCAAGGAAACAAAAATAGTCGAAGGCAACGGCGAAACGACTACCTACACTAATAAGTTGTATTCAATTAACACCGATTCCGACGGAAATAAACCGTATCTGATTGTTAAGGTTCAGCATAAAACGCTCGGATTTTCCGCTCAGTATAAGTTTTTTATCGGCGAGGAAGTAAGCAAGGTTACTACGAGTAAGGCAACCATCACGTTTTAACAGGAGGTAAATAATGTATAACGAAAAAAGAAAAGCAATAAAACTTACGGCTATCGTTCTTGCTGCGCTTACGATTTTTGCGGCAATATTTGCGGCGATATATTTCGTAAATCAGGACTCTCACATTGCAGACAACACATTAAACGTTGAAACCGAAAATGGGTTCGATAACACGAAAACCTACGCTATGCCGAAAACGATGGCATTTACAGCAAAAAGTTTAGCGGCGGCGCAAGCGAACGGACAAACCGTGGATGTAAAAATCAAAGCGAGCGTTTCGCCTTGGGACGCGGCAAATCAGGCGGTTGACTATTCTATCGCTTGGGGCGTTGCTCCCACTCACGGAAAAGAGGCGGTAACCGATTACGTTACCGTTACGCAGGACGCAGACGGTTCTCTTACGGCGACGATTTCCTGTAAAAAGGCTTTCGATTCGGATAAAATCATCGTTACCGTTACCACTCGTGACGGCGGATATACGGCAAAATGCACGGTATCGTTCGTGGGCGTTGCAAATAGTATTGTGATTAACAATTCTACGCTCAATCCTATCAGCGACAGCAAACGCGGCGTGTATTATCAACTCGGAACGAATAAAACCTACAATTTCGATATTGCTCTCGATAATATTTTCGGCAAAGTAGGTTCGCAAAACCTGACGGTAACGCTCGGCGGTTCGGGTGAATTGTATTTCGGCGATGAATTTGTCAGCGGCGATAGCGGTATGGGCAGTTTCTCGAATATGGCAAAAAGGAAAATGTCGGATATGGTAAACAAATTCATCACGTCCGCAACTATTTCCGGAAACACGCTAACGCTGAAAACGAGTTCTACGGTGATTGAAAATTACTACGATGAAATGGTCAACGACGACGAATATTACACAGGTACGACCTATAAAGGCAGATACGTTTTTTATGACGAATATGACCTTACGGGCGGAAAGGATTACGATACCAACAGCGAAGCAAACGTAGCGGCTCTTCCGTCTTGCTACTTTACCGTAACCGTTAAAGACACCGTAAGCGGCGTTTCCGAAACAATCAAAGTTTGGCTCGTTACTTCCGTAAAAAGCGTAAGCCTTGATAAGACTAACGTTTCTATATAAGAAGCGGCTTTTCGGAGGTGAGAAATGACGAATAAAGCGACAAAAATCATTACTTATATTCTGCTTCTTCTTGCCGTAATAACCGTTATCGGCGTTGTAGCGCACTTTACAAACGGGTTCACAAGCGACTTTAAGACTTTCTACGTTACTATTGACGGAAAAGACGTAATGACTTCTTCCGGCGGTTACAAAGTTACAGCCGAAAAGCCCTTGCAAGTGGACATAAAATACACCTTTAATTTCGCTACCGACGACACGAAAGACTACTCCGTAAAAATAGTTCCGAACAAGATTGAAAACAGCGATTTTACATACACCGTTGACGGCGAAAGCAAATCGTTTCAATCCGAAACGGATCTGACGGCTGCGTTTGAAATAGACAAAGGCGAAAAATCTTTTACCGTCAAACCAAAAGGAAAATCGCTGACCGAAGTTCTGACTGCGTTTTACGGCACGGAAGTAACCGATTGCGAAAACAAAGGCTATACGGATATGTTTACGATAATCGTAACGTCTTATAACGGCGAAGCAAGCGTAAAACTCAATTTCACGGTTGCGGGCAAAGTTACCGGGGTATCGTTCGATAAGGAGGTGATTTTGTTTTGACGCAAGCGACAAAAACGAGATTAGTATCAATTTTTCTCGCTTTTGTCT
>JAJWOJ010000434.1 GCA_021635425.1 Clostridiales bacterium
AGACAAAAGCGAGAAAAATTGATACTAATCTCGTTTTTGTCGCTTGCGTCAAAACTCGATCACCTCCTTGTCGAACGTGATACCCGTAACCCTGCGTTCAAGCGCGAAATTGAGTTTTACGCTCGATTCGCCGTTATGCGAAGTAACAATAACCGTAAACATATCGTTGTAACCTTTGCTTTCGCAAGTAACTTCACTTTCGGGATAAACCGCTTTGAGTATTTCGAGCGGTGTTCCGCCTTTGGGAACGACTGTGAAAGATTGTTCCCGCTTGTCGATTACAAAACCGTTTGTAAGATCTTTTTCGTCGCCGAAGAAACGCGTTTCGCCGTCAACGGAGAAGTCGAAATCTTCGTCCGTCTTGTTCGGAACGATTTTTACGGAATAACCTTTCGTTTCGCTTTTGTTGAACGCAAAAGTGTATTTCACGTCCACTTTCAAAGGCTCGCTCGGCGTAACGACGTAACCGTTTTGAGATGTCATAACGTCTTTGCCGTTTACCGAAACGTAGAAAGTTTTGAAGTCGGTTGTGAACCCGTTTGTGAAGTAGGCGAAAACGCCGATGACGGCTACGATAACAAGCAGTATGGCTATGTAAGAAACAACTTGTCCTATTTTAGATTTTGTCATTGATAGCCTCCTTGATTGTTATTTTCGGGTTAAAACGAATACACGGTGTCCGACAGCGAAATGCTCGTAACGGTGGACTGAATGTCGATATGAAGAAGTGATTCTTCGCCACTGACTTTATCTCTTACGGCTACATACCAGATACAATTATCCGGTTTGCCGCCGGCGCGCGGATCGGTGTACGTTCCCTTGTAAGTGAAACGATATCCTGTTCGGGGATAAGGTGTCGCATAAGACGATTCGGACTTGATTGCCTTAATCGTAAGTTTGTTACCGCTTATGGACGCCGTGAAGAAATCTTCGGGCTTGATGGTAAGGGTTAAATCGTTTCCGAGAACTTCGTCTTTATACTTGTAAACGCCTTCTTCGAGGTTGAATACGACTTCCGACGTCGAACTTACGCTGCCGTTTACGATATACTGTTTAGTCAACGTAAATCTGCCTTGACCTTTAACCTTTACGATTTCAAAGTCGCCGTATTTAGAACCGACCGCTCCGAGAGTGTTTTTAAGGTTGAGCGTGATTTCGTTTGTCGTGCCTGCCGTCAGATTGACCGTGCCGGTGTTGGTGATTTCCTTGCCGTTATGGATAAAGGAGAGCGATTCGGGCTTGCCGTCATACATAATAAGGCAGGTTGCCGTGAAACCGCCGACTCTGGTTGTTGCGGTAACGTATGCGCTGCCGCCTTCAAAACCTTTAAGAGCGGTTATAGTTGCGGTAAGTGCGCCGTCGCTTTCGGGCGTAAGCGTAAGATATTCGCTTATGTCCTTGCCCTCGATAGGAGTGCACCATTTTATAGACCAGTCAACCGATTTGTCGGGTGCATCCACGGGCATAACGGTTGCGGTTATCTTTTTCGACACGGTTTGCTGACCGTTTGCCGCCGCTACCGCATAACTCGGACTCATTCTGAGCGAAACAAGACCGTGGTTTTCGTTGTCCGAAGGGATTTCGGCAGGCTGTTCGATTACGTCCGAAACGGTATCGTTTGCCTTTGCCTCGACGGGCTTGTTCTGAATTGCTATTGCAAGCGAAGTGATTACGCCCGCAAGGATAAGAACGATTGCCGTAAACACGGCTATCCATCTGATTTTATTGCTTTTTTCGTTATACATTTTTTACCTCCTGTTAAAACGTGATGGTTGTCTTGCTCGGCGAGACTTTACTTACTTCTTCGCCGATAAAGAACTTATACTGCGCGGAAAATCCGAGCGTTTTGTGCTTGACCGTGACAAGGAAATACGGTTTATTTCCGTCGGAATCGGTGTTAATTGAATACAACTTATTAGTGTAAGTAGTCGTTTCGCCGTTGCCTTCGACTATTTTTGTTTCCTTGGATTCGTAATAAT
>JAJWOJ010000435.1 GCA_021635425.1 Clostridiales bacterium
TTTTAGACGAGAGCGTGTTTGAAAACGGCTATGCGGACAAGCATATGTTGCTTCTTCGTAATAAGTTTTTTAAGTCTTGCGCTTTCCGTACAAAACTTCAAAAATGGATAAAAGATAAAAACATTACGCTTGCCGATTTGAAAACAAGGGGATTTACGCTTGCAACCGACATAAGTCAAATTATTATGGTAACGACGCCAAATAGTTTGAAACATCTTAAATTTGTTGGCGGTCTTTCCGAAAAGAATATTTGCAAGTGGGTGGAAAACGTAACCGATACCTTCGGTGTAGTTAAATGGGATAAAAGCACGAGATTTTTTCACGGCGATATGGTGCAGAGCAGTTATCAACTGTTGAACACGTTAGGTCTTGATAAGGCGCAAGCGGAGGAGCTATTAAAGCCGAGTTTTGACTATATCTCGCTTGTTCGTAACGACGTGGAATTTATGCGCTATCATTTTACTGATGCTTACGTAAGAGAAAAGGACGGGGAAGAAAAGAAAGCTCCCGACGGACTTGCCGATCGTGCCGACGTTATTTTTAGATTGCTTTTCAGTTGTACGCATTTTAATACAACGGCATTGTATGCTAATTTTAGAGATGACGTAGTAAGCGGACTTAAAAACAATTTGCGCCGTGGACATATTTTATCAAACGGCACGAACGCAACGTTGTTCGGCAACGGACCTGAGCTGTTAAAGTACATAGCCGGCGAAAAGATAACAAGCGAGTTAAAGAAGGGACAAATTTACTGCAAGAGATTCGAAAGCGGCGCGAAACTTCTTTGCGCGCGCTCACCGCATATAACGATGGGCAACCTTTACTGTGTGGAAAACAACCTTAGCGGCGAGATTTGGAATTACTTCAATTTAGGTAAAAATATCGTTTGTGTAAACGCTATTGGCGAGAATATTCAACATCGCTTAAATGGTTGCGATTACGATTCCGATGCAATGCTGATAACCGATGATAAGTTGTTGGTGGAATGCGCAGAAAGATATAAAGATTATTTCAAAGTGCCCGTTTGCGGTATTTCCTCAATGAGTAAAAGTGGTCAAACGCTTGCAGAGCTCGACCACGACACAAGCGAAAATAAAATAGGCGAAATCGTAAATCTATCGCAAAAATTAAATAGTATTATATGGAACGAAATGAAAGGCGGTGCACCTACGGAGAAAATCTTAGAGATTTATAACGACGTTTGTAAGCTTGCCGTTTTGTCAGGCTTAGAGATAGACAAGGCAAAGCGTGCTTATGACAATGTGAACGTTGTAAAAGAACTTTCCGCTTTGCGTAAAAAGTATAATTGTCCTACACCAACTTTCTTTAAGGAGATAGACGAAAAAGGCAAGGACAACGAATATGAGCTTTATGATACGGCGATGGATTATATTTATCAAGCCGTTAAAAAGTTTAACTTCGTAAAGGGTAAAAGAAAACGAGTTAATTATATGCCTATCTCTTGGGTCGTGGGAGAAATTACGACTTCGGATAACGCTACCGATTATAGGCATAGAGATAAAATTATTGAGATTTGCGAAGAGTATAGAAAGAGAATTGACCGTTTGTATATGGAACTACGAGCTTCGGATGACCAAGAAAAAGAGGTTGTTTACGAAAAAATAGAAGAAGAGAAAGCCGATAGAGATAAGCAAGTTTCCAAATGGCTAACGAGTAGAAACGTGCTTATATTCGTGGCTCGCCATTATGAAAAGAATCGTCCGTCCGATTGGCGAATTTATGCCCCGATAGTAAATGCTCGTCACTTTAAGGATTTTATGCTTAAAGGCGGTTCTCCTATAGGGTTCGTTGAGGAAAGTAGAGACGGGAATATTATTGTTTATGGTAAAAAATTTGCAATAAAATGGTAAAAAGTGAAGGAGCACGTCTTTGGGATACAAATTAAAAATTAGAGTTTTCCCTTTCATAGAAAGGGAAAGGCTTGCCCAAATTTTAAAATGAGTAATCGGTGTAATAG
>JAJWOJ010000032.1 GCA_021635425.1 Clostridiales bacterium
ACTTGGATAAGTGCTACGGCGTAAAAATTATGCGGGACGGCAAGGATTATTCCTATCTGCACCCCGAAAAACAAAAGCCTGTCCGTGGGGCGAAACTCGGAGAAAATTATACAAAAACGGAGGTAATTAAAAGAATTGGAGAACAGAATTACAGGCAGAAGTCCGGAGCGTATACCGGACGAAGAAATGGATTTGACGGAAAATCCGTCGGCAATCGAACTATGCGAAGAGGTAAAACGGTTGACGGCGGAAACGCGGGAAGCATTATTAGAGCAAGCCTTAGCGGTATCGAACGAGAAATGCAACGCCTTAATTTCGCGGCTGAATGCGCGGGTGGAGGACTTGACGCAGCAAGTGAGGAGCGTAGAATGGACGAACGACGCGCTCGTGATGAGACTGAAAGAAGACGTAGAGCAGCTTACGAAAGATATGAAAGAGGACAATCGGAACTTATTGTCGAGTCTGCGGATAACGCTTCAAAGGATAACGGAAACGGTAACGGAAATACAACGGCAAATAAGTACAACTATGGCAAAGGCGACTGACGAGGCGACGGCGTTATTAAAAGAGAGAATCGCGCTTGCCGCGGACGACGCTTCCGAAGTAATCGACGCGCACGCGAAAGAACTTACGAAAAAGGTGCAAAGTCTCGAAAAAGAGGTGGGTAAAGCGAAAGAAGAAATCTATTACGAGCGAGGCTTTCGGAAATTCTTTTTCTGGCTGACGCCGGTATTATTGCTGGCGCAAGGGATCATGACGGCAATTTTGCTGTTGAGATAAAAACGAACAATCCGACGATTGAAAGTGATGTTGCTTTCAATCGCCGGAGCCTGCGCTTAAAAAGACAATACGGTGAAAATTGGCCGGGGATGATATTGAAAAGAAGTAATAATCGAAAAGCGTTAAGGCGAAACGAAAAAAAGTTTTTAAAACATAAAGGAGAAGACACGAAAACAGACAACAAATAACGAATTCAGCGAGGAAACGTGGGGAGAAGCAAAAGGCAAATGGACGACAAGTCTTATTTATCCGCACCGAAAACGAGTGCGGAAACAAAGATAAAGGGAAGAAATTATATAGTGGAGAGTTATTACATCGGGAGGGAAAACATACACGATACGTTGATAAGCATAGCGAAAAATTCAGAAGAAATGCGGAAAAACGGCGCAGGAAAAACGCAGAAAAAATATTGCATACAGTCGGGCGATAACATATATCCCGAAGACGGGCGATTTTCGATGGCAGACAGTAATGTTACCTATCGGTTGCTTTTGGAAGCTTTTGCGCAGGCGAACATTCGCAATCCGAGGGCGACAAAATAAGCCAAAAACAGGGTTAAAAAGGTATAATTTACAATAAAACAGACAAAAAACAGCCATTCTTGTGAAAGAGTGGCTGTTTTTTACTCCCGATAAGGTGTAAAACATTAAAAATGCTTGACAAGTATCCCGAAAGGGTATAAAATAGCAGTATAA
The DNA here is from genome assembly GCA_021635425.1 of Clostridiales bacterium. Classification (GTDB taxonomy): domain Bacteria; phylum Bacillota; class Clostridia; order Christensenellales; family Borkfalkiaceae; genus UBA10281. The sequence goes on from JAJWOJ010000032.1 coordinate 1,476, forward strand.
AAATATGGACGGGATTGTAAAAGATAGAATGAAAAACATAAGCGAATTTGTAAAACAGAACAGAAAAGCGTTAGGGCTTACGCAAGAAGAATTTGCGATGCGGGCAGGAGTAGGACTTCGCTTTGTTCGTGAGTTGGAACAGGGTAAAAATACTTTACGCCTCGATAAGGTCAATCAGGCATTAGCTGTTTTCGGTGCGCAAGTAACGGTGGGGAGATTGAATAAAGATGAGTGATACGTACAGAACCGCATATATTTATGTGCGGAATACCTTTGCCGGAGTATTATCCGAAACGGACTACGGCTATTCTTTGGTTTATGATAAAGAATATCTGAAAAGCGAAAATGCAACCGTCGTAAGTTTAACGTTGCCGCTTTCAGAGAATGAGTACAGATCGAAAACATTATTTCCGTTTTTCGACGGATTGATTCCCGAAGGGTGGCTACTGGATATCGTAACGCATAATTGGAAGATTCCGCTTAGCGATCGCTTCGGCGTGCTGCTAATTGCGTGCAAAGACGCGGTAGGAAACGTAAGCGTGCGAGGTGAAAAACAATGAAATGTTTATGTTGCGGAAGAGAGTTTTCCCCTAAGGCTTCTATAGAAGAAGTTGAAAGCGGTTGGCATAAAAAGTGCGTAAAAGCGTTTTTCGGTAGCAATAAATTGCCTACGCTCGATATTTCGGAAGAAACGTTAAAATTGTTGGCGGAAGAAAGTACGAATAAAGGATTTACCGTTCCCGGAGTACAAAAGAAATTGTCGTTGCATTTAACGGAAGGGGCATCGCCGAGACTTACGCTTGTCAATTATCCTACGGGATATATTTTTAAACCTCAGACGAAAGAGTATGAATGCTTGCCGGAAGCCGAATATTTGACGATGCAAATGGCAAAAAGAGTCGGCATAAAAACCGTGCCGTGCGCTTTAATCAAGATGAACGGCGGCGGAGAACTTGCTTATATCACGAAAAGGATAGACAGGGTATTTGCCGACGGTAAAATGCAAATGCTTGCCATGGAGGATTTTTGCCAACTCGACGAGCGTTTGACGGAAGATAAATACAAAGGCTCTTACGAACGTTGCGCCAAGGTAATAAAAAAATATTCGGTTATGGCGAAGTTTGATTTAACGGAACTCTTTTTGCGGTTGGCGTTTTCGTTCGTGGTCGGAAATTCGGATATGCATCTGAAGAATTTTTCTTTGATAGAAAAAGCGGAAGCGAGCGAAGAATACGTTTTGTCGCCCGCATACGATTTGTTGCCCGTAAACGCCATAATGCCGGAGGACGAAGAAGAATTCGCGTTGACTATGATAAAGAAGAAACGAAAAATCGGCAGAAAGGATTTTTTGGCGTTTGCCGAGGAAATCGGGATAGAAAAAATTTCCGCCGAAAAAATGCTTGCAACGATTATCAAAGCAAAAGAAATATTGCTTGCTATGGTCGAAGAATCTTATTTATCCGAAAAGTTAAAAAACAGTTTAAAAGAGATAATTTCCGCGCGTATCGGCGATTTGAGAGAACAATAGAAAAATATTCAGCAAAGGAGATCCGATCGTTAAATGGTTACGAGGAAAGAAGATACGGTAATCAGGGTTGCAAGGCGAAAATACGAAGAGAAAAACAAAAAATTGCGTAAAGAAAAGAATGCGAATTTTCAAACGATGATCCCGAGAGAGTTGTTTGAAGAAATCGACGTTTTTTTGTTCGAAAAGGGTATGACTAAGGTTGATTTTATCAAGAAAGCCTTTGAGATAATGCAGAAGAACGGGTAAAATATTTTCGTTGCGATTAAAGAAATTATAAAGAGCGGTTTATCGAATGTAAAAGCGATGAGCCGCTCTTTATATGTGCTTTTCGGTATCGTGGTATTCGACAAAATTTTGCCGCTGTACCGTCAGTTGCGACGTTCCGAAAACATACGAAGCGACAAAAGACATAATTTACAATAAAACAAGCGAAAAGCAGCCATTCTTGTGTTAGAGTGGTTGCTTTTTTGCTCCCGATAAGTCGTAGAAAAGCTATACCCTCGAAAACGCAGGTTGTCAATAAAATGTTACAGTTTTCCGTATATTACCGATATAGGTATTAAACTCGGGCGAATGATTATTATTTTTTATCTGATATGTTTTTGTTTGCCGTTTTAAATTCACGCGGAGATACGCCCATTAACTTTTTAAAGCGAACGCTGAAATTAGGAATGTCGTTAAACCCGCAAGCGAACGCTACTTCGTTTACGGGGCATCCTTGTTTTAAAAGTACGCACGCGTATTCTATCCGATAATTGATTAAAAATTTGACGGGCGTAAATCCTGTAACGCTTTTATATAATTTGAGCATATTATATTTGTCCATAAAAACGTGATCGGCTATATCGCTAAGGTTAATTTTCTTGTCGAAGTTTTCGATTATAAAGTTCGTTATTTCGTTACACGTTTGTTCGGCATTGTCCGTTTCGGGGTTTTCTTGAGAAATCACTTTAAAAGCGATGCGGTAGAGCAATTCATAGCCGAGAGAAAGCATTATGAGTTGGTTTAAGTTGGTTTTCTTTTTGGAAATGTTGACCAATTTTTCAAAAATCGCAACTATTTCCTCGTCGAAAATATTGCGAATTATCGGTTTATCGTCGGAAAGGTCAATAAGGGACATAAATTTTTCGAATCCGACGCCGTTGAAGTGTATCCAATAATAGTTATACGGATTGTCAGGGTTTGCTTTATAATAGTGTTCCTTATTGTTCGGGAGTAAAAACAAATCGCCTTTTTTTACCGAATAGAGCGTATTGTTTGTGTGGAAAAAACCCTCTCCGTCTATTATATACTGAATGCAAAAATCATGCCGCTCGTTTTCAAGATAATCGAAATATTGATGAGGATTGTCTTTCATCAGTCCGAGTTTCGTGATAAATATGTTTGAAAACTTTACCGTCGAAAAATCGGTTATATATGCGTCTATGTCGATTCTTGTTTTGGATTGTTGTGTATTATTCATACCCTGATTATATAACTGTTTGCTTTTTTTGTCAACGGAAAAAAAGTTTTCGGTGGTGTTAAAAACCTCGAGAAATAAGAAAGTTGCCGATTTTACCGTTATTTTGCACAAATTTGGCAATTGAACAAAAAAACGTTTTACCAATATTGCAAAAGAAATTCACAATTATTCGTATTTACATCGGGTTGTTTTTGTGGTAAAATCAACGCAAAGATTATGGGGATTTGTCCGTTTGTTTACAACTTGACCTATGGAGCAAACGTTGCCTTGCCGCAATCGGTCGCGGTATGTGCGAAAAAAATGCGATGCGGACATTTTCTCGTGGAGGATTGTCGTAATATGAAACTTATCAAGGACGGTTTGATCAACTCTGCCGTGTTGCACGGCGCGAAACTCGACCCTACGGACGAGACCGCGATAGCCGAGTATTCGTTGTTTATGAGATTTTGTACGGGTAAAGATCAGATGGATTATTCCGTGCTTTCCGAAAATTACGATAATTATGTTCTTATCGGTGCGGATAACCCGTATGCGGAGAAATTCGGTATAAAAATTCCGAGAGAGTTGTTTGCCGACGACACTGTTTATATTCTGGTAAAAGACAATGCGGTTGTTCTTGACGGAGGCGTTCGCGGTAAACTTTATGCGGTCTATGAATTTCTGGAAAGGTTTCTTGGAGTAAGATTCTATGCTCCGGAAGCATACAAAACTCCTAAAATAAAGGATTTGGATATTCCTGATTGCGAGGTGATATACACGCCTCCGATAGATTTCAGGAATTTATACGCATACGACGTTCGTTGGAACAGAGAATTTGCCGCAAGGCTCCGTTCAAACACGGAAAATATTTCATACGGACTTAAACATTTCGGCGGAAGTTTATCGTGGGCGAGACCGAATTGCCATACGACGTTCGAAGTTTTTTTCCCGCCTTACGATAAAGAAGTCGGAATTGCGGTTCACCCCGAATATTATGCGTGGCGCATAGATCAAAACAAAAGGGTTGCAAGACTGCACAACGACTACGGTTTCCCTTGGGGCGAAGGCGAAATCTGTTGGAGCAATCCGGAAGTAAGAAGAATAATCACGGAGAAGTTAAAACGTTGGATTCTCGAAGAACCGGAGATGACGGTCTTTTCGGTTACTCAGAACGATTGGGGCGAGTACTGTCAGTGCGAAGAGTGCAGGAAAATTCAGCAAAAATATGCGAGAGACGGCGAGCCGTCCTTAAGCGCGCCGATTGTTCTTGCCGTAAACAGCGTTGCGAAAGAGATTGCAAAATGGCAAAAAACCGACGAGCGGGTAAAGAACAGGAAGATTTTTATAGAAACGTTTGCGTATAACTATACGCGCACCGCGCCCAAGGGGATTAAGATCGAAGATAACGTGATTATCCGTTTTTGCGCAAAGGGAGACAGGTTACATAAATTCAGCGAAAATTTCGCTATAAATAACAAACTGATAAAAGACTTTGAAAATTGGAAGTCGATAGCCGAAAACGTGTTCGTCTGGGAATATATGGCAAACGCATGTATGCCGATATCGTATAACACGTTTATGAGAGTGATGCCCGAGAGATTTAAATATTTTTCGGAACAGAATATCGTGGGTATGTTCGCTCAATACGAAGCATATGGGGCGATAGGTCCTTTATTTAAAGCGAATCAGTATGTGTTTGCAAAACTTTTATGGAATCCGGATATAGACTACGTTAAGGAATATAACGAGTTTATGGATTACTATTTCCGCGAGGCGGCTCCGTACCTGAAAGAAGTGCAACGCCGTTTCGAGGAGAATATGTTGTCCGTGGACGAGAAGCGCAAAGAGGAAAACGGTTTGGGTTTATATCTGGAGGCGGCGTTTATGATGCTGCCCGAATATTACCCGCAAGAATTTCTGGACGTTGCGGATAGTTTGTACAAAGTGGCGCTTTCCAAAGTAAAAACGGCAGAATTGAAATTAAGAGTAAGGAAAGAATATTGGTATGTGAAATTTGCCCGGATGTACGTTCGCCGCGGAAAAGATTACGAAGAGATGCAAAAAGTTCTCGATGAAATGGACGAACTCGAAATTTCTTTCGATAAGATAAGTTTTTTCAAAGAACATTATTATGGCGGCAAAAAAGACGATTTGTTTTTAACTTCAATCGAGGATAGAAACAGACGGCAGGACGAGGAATTGCTGCTTGACGTGAATCGAGGGTAATTATTGCAGCGGCGGCGACTGAAACCGATAAAAAAAGAATTTTACAAAAAGATGGATCAGAACAAAATAGATCGTTTTCAAAAAATTGCCGGCGGCGGGAAAAAGAAACTCGACGCGGAGATAAAAAGGCTTGCCGAAATAGACCCGCCTCGGATAGATCGTAAGGAATACCCGGAATGTAAAGCGACGGCGGTAGAAATTCCTGTTTTTACGGAGGAAGAGGAGTACGCGGCTTTTAGAAAAGAGTTGGCGGACCTGCGTTTGAAATACGAACCGTTCCTTATCGACCGCGGCGAAGAAATTACCGCCCCGATTGTTAAAAAAGAACTAAAAGAATTTAAGTATCGAAAGGAAACGGACGAAGATAAAGAATGTTTTATTAACGTTCTTAACGGTTACGGCGAATGGCAGGATATTACTCTGCCGAAACACGAAGGCCCCGTGGGGGTGTGGAACGCCTTTTACAGAACGGAAATAGAAATCGGAGAAAAAGCTATCGGAAAGAGGTATCTCGTTGAGTTTGAGGCGGTCGACTATATCGCCGAAGTTTATCTTAACGGTAGAATGATCGCGCGGCACGAAGGATTTTTCGCACCGTTCGAAGCCGATCTTACCGATTATCTTATTTGCGGTAAAAACGTTTTGCTAATCGTCGTGAAAAACGATATTACCACTTCCGGTATCGAGATAGACGGTTTCACGCATTACGGCAAGAAAATTTATGCCGAAACTCATTTAGGTTACGACGAACCTTACTTAGGATGGCACCATTGTCCCGCAGGTGCGGGAATTTTCGGAAAAGTATATTTTTGCGTTACCGAAGAGCAGAGGATATCCGATATTTTCGTTCAACCCGATATCGACGGCGGCAAAATTACGATAAAAACCACCGTTCGCGATTATTCCTTTTCTCACGAAAAATACAAGATAAAATATTCCGTCGAGGGGCGTAATTTCGAAAGCACGCCGATTTTTATCGAAAGCGAAACGAACTTTACAACGAACGGCGAAAATTATATTACGCAAGAAGTTGCGATTGAAAACTTCAGATTATGGACGCAGGACGAGCCGTATCTTTACAATCTTACCGTAACGCTCGTAAGCAACGAAAAAACAATCGATTGCACAAAAACGCATTTCGGAATGCGTAAATTCCATATTGACGAATCGTCCGAGCCGAAAGGCGCGTTTTATTTGAACAATAAACGTATAATTTTACGCGGGACGAACGAAATGGGGCATTTGCCGCGCGCCGTTATGGATGGCGACGACCAAAGGCTCATCGACGATATATTGATCGCAAAAGTTGCGAATCTGAATTTTTATAGGATGACGCAACGCCCCGTGTTCGATAAAATTTACACTTATTTCGATATGCTCGGAATGCTTTGTCAGACTGATTTTCCGTTATTCTCGTATATCGGATATTCCGCGACGGGCGAGGCGTTGAAGCAAGTCGACGAGATGGAAAAACTCACTCGCAACCATCCGAGCGTGATAATCGAATCTTTTTGCAACGAAACGCTGGACAGAACGGCGTGGGGTACGGAACAGTACGTTCTTTCGCGCCGCGAGATAGAAAGATTTTTCGACGCCGCGGCAAACGTGGTAAAAATAGATAATCCCGACCGCGTTCTGAAATATTGCGAAGGCGATTATGCGCCTATCGAGGACACGCACGGAATAAGCGATTTTCATTGCTACACGTTTTGGTACGTATCCCACGGTATGCCGAGCGGAAAACTCAATAAGGGGTATCTTCCGCCGATAAGAAAAGGATGGTTTACGGGTTGCGGAGAGTACGGCGTGGACGGGCTTGACAGATTCGGACTTATGAAAAAGTATTGTCCGAAGGAATGGCTGCCCGAAACCGACACCGAACCGTGGTCGCCGAAAAAAATAGCAAGGGAGCAGTGCTACGTTCTGCACGGCGACTTCTTTCCCGAGCAGGACAACGCAAAAGATTGGATAACGCGGAGCAGACGTTGGCAAAAAGAGGCTATAAAACAGTACGTTCATATTTTAAGGGGAAGAACGGATATGATCGAAAGCACCGCCGTACATCTTTTAATCGACGCGTGGCCTACGGGTTGGACTAAGACTCTGGTCGATGTTGATCGTATTCCGAAACCCGCGTTTTATGCTTTTAAAGAGGCGAATATTCCTGCGAGAATAAGTTTGCGGCGAGATAAATACACGGTATATGCGGGGGATAACATAGTTACGGAAGTCTATGCCCTTAACGATATTGCGGAGGAAATAAAAACGCACACCGAAGTCGCCGTGTATTTTAACGGAGAACTTTATAAGTCTTACGCAAGTGACGAGGTTGCAAAACCGTGCGTTCAAACGTATTTAGGCGAAATAAAAACGGTTATACCGACGGACTTCGTCGGCAAAATTTCAGTAAGATCAAAAAGCGTTATAAACGGCAAAGAGACATACGACGAAGTTGAGTATATAGTAAAATCCCCGTTGAAAAAAAGTCGGATAACGCCGAAGATTTTCGGAGAAAGAGTTAAGGATTTTTCGAAAATTTGCGGCGGGGAAATATCCGACGACGTTTGGGTTTGCGATGGCGATTTTTTTGTTTCGCATAAGGACGAAGTGGAAGAAAAAGTCAGAAACGGCGCAAAAGCGATTATTTTTACGAACAGATCGCTTTCCGTTATCGGCGACGACGTCATTTTCCCGATACACACCCTCGAAGAGGAAGTCCGCGCGAATAATTTCGTTGCGCGTAGCGACAGAAGCGCATATACAAAAGAATTCGGCGAAGAGGATTTCAAAAACTTTTATAACGAAGATAAAGATTATCAGGACTTAACCGCCTGGTTTAAGTTCGAATGGAGCGGAGCCGAAGAAATTCTGTATACTTACGTAGATTGTAACGATAAAAAATACGATTTACAAAAAAAACATTTGCTTATCGCGGGCGAGAAGAAATACGGTAAAGGATCCGTTGTCTTATCCACGCTATCGGCGTTGAACGGATGCATAGGTTGTAACCCTGTATTGGATAAATTTTTAATTAACTTGATTAACATAAATGGAGAATGCAATGAAGAAACTTAAAGCAGTGCTGCTCGGGGCCGGCAACCGCGGTCTGGTTTATGCCGATTACGCGTCGGCTCATCCGACCGAACTGGAAATCATAGCGGTCGTCGAAGTGAACAAACACCGTCTTGCCGAAGCAAGAGCGCGATATAATTTATCGTCGGATATGGCGTTTACCGCGCTGGAAGACTTTTTAGATAAAAAGATCGAGGCGGATTTCGTAATCAATGCCACGATGGACGAGTATCATTACTATTCCGCGATGAAACTTATCGACGCGGGCTACAATGTGCTACTCGAAAAACCGATCACGAACAATAAAAAAGAGCTTTTGGATATTCAACGCGCCGCAAACGAAAAGGGCGTAAAAATAATCGTATGTCACGTTTTGCGTTATGCGCCGTTCTATCGGGAAATAAAAGAACTTATAAACGACGGCACTATCGGTAAGGTTTTGACGATAGAGATGAACGAACACGTGTGGATAGCGCATTTTCTCGACAGTTTCGTCCGCGGTAAATGGGGAAGCGAGAGCGAGTGCGGATCGGGATTTTTGTTACAAAAATCCTGTCACGATACCGATCTTATGTGCTGGTTACATAACGCTTCGGAGCCTAAATACATTGCAAGTTTCGGAGCGCGCGGATTGTTTATTCCCGAAAACGCGCCCGACGAAGCGACGGAGTATTGTCACGATTGCCCGCATAACCGCGATTGCCTGTATTCGGCGCAGAAAGTGCATTTGGAGTTCGACTCGATGCCTTTCCAGACGTGGGCGGATATGGGTAAGCCGACAGACGAAATAACGAAGGAAGAAAAAGCCGAATATCTTAAACATTCGCGTTACGGCAAATGTGTGTATACCTGCGGCGGAGATATTACGGATAGGCAGGTTTTGACGATTTTATTCGAGGATGGCGTAACCGCGACTTTTACGATGGTCGGCGGTTCGAGCAAAGCGGGACGTTACATACACGTCGTAGGAAGCAAAGGCGAAATCGAAGGTCATCTCGAGGATAATAAATTTACTTTAAGAAAATTTGACAGAACGGGAACGAATTACGGTTATAACGAAGAAATAGTTGACGTGTCGGCAGGCGTTAAAAACCACTCGAAATACGCCGGACACGGCGGCGGCGATTACCTTCTTATGCATGACGCGGTAGAGTATTTTGCATGCGGTAAAGCGTCGGTTTCGATTACGAACATTAACGATTCCGTCAACGGACATTGTGTGGTGTTTGCCGCTGAGGAATCCCGTAAAAACTTAAAGATAGTCGATATGAAGGAGTTTAAAAGTTGAAGACGGATAAAATTATAGACTCGCACGTACATATTTCAATGGATTTCCCGCTTAATCAGAGCGTCGAAGCGTTCAGATGGTTCAACGAAGCGGGGCATATAGAAAGAACGAATTTTCTCGCTCTCAATGGGCATACGTTTTTTCAGGAAACGCAACTCGATAACAGTAAGTGCCTGTACCTGAAAAGCGTTTTTGCTCCGTACGGATATGCGGGTTATTGTATAGATCATTTCTTGCCGACAACCGCAGACGGATACCTCGGACAAATTCGTTCGGCAGTTGCCGCGGGGTTCGATTGTTGGAAAATAATCGAATCCAAACCTAACTCTCAGAGCGTGTGGAAAACCCGTATCGACGGGGAGTTGTACGAAAAGGCGTTTGCATATGCCGAAGAAATCGGTTTTCCCATAATAATTCACGTCGCCGATCCGATAGATTGTTGGAAAGACGATTATAAAGAAGGATTTTTACCGAAAGAAGAGTATCAGAAACAGGCTTTAAACGTGCTTGAGAAGCATCCGAGGCTAAAAATGACTTTCGCGCATTTCGGATTTTTCTGCGATAAACCCGATTTCGTCGAGCAACTTATCAAACGCTACGAAAACGTGTATTTCGACAACGTTCCCGGCCCCGAAGAATATTTCGTAATAGCAAAAAATCCCGAACCGTGGAAAAGACTTATAGAGAAGTATTCGGATAGATTTATTTTCGGCACGGACAGAGGCAATCACGGTACCGAAGGTTTTACGAAAGAGGAGTATTTTAAGAATTACCCCGAAACGGTTACTTACGAACTCAATATGCTTACAAAAAACGGCGAATATGACGGTAGGCATCCCTTCCCGGGACTCGAAGAGCATTGGGGAACCGTTTTATACGGACTTAATC
>JAJWOJ010000436.1 GCA_021635425.1 Clostridiales bacterium
AAATCTCTGCAAAAATCTTCGATGAAAAGGAGCTTGGGGGCAGAATTTTGTGCGCTCCGTTCGTGCGTGCTCGCGTTTCGCGCCACGCGCAAAAATCTCTGCAAAAATCTTCGGGATAAAGATGAATGAGATGTTGCTCTGAAGGAAAAATGCAATGAAAAATATATTGATTTCTCCGATTTTAAAATGGGTGGGCGGAAAACGACAGTTGTTGGACAGTATTATGCCTTTGGTGAATAAAAACTGTTCTACTTATGTTGAACCGTTTATAGGCGGCGGGGCGGTTTTTTTTGATTTACAACCTAAAAAAGCAATAATAAACGATTACAATGAAGAATTGATTAATGTTTATCTGACAATCCGGGATTATCCGGAGGAATTGATAAAAGCATTGGAAATTCACCGGCAAAATAGTAGCGAAGAATATTTCTATACTGTAAGGGCAATGGACAGAGATACCGATTACGGGCAATTATCCGACGTTGTACGTGCAGCAAGAATAATTTATCTGAATAAAACGTGTTATAACGGACTTTATCGTGTGAACGCGGCAGGACAATTTAATTCTCCTTACGGAAGGTATAAAAGCCCGAATGTTTTTAATGCCGTAACGATAAGGGCAATGTCGAAATATTTACAAAATAAAAATATCGACATCAGACAAGGAGATTATAAAGATGCGCTGAAAGGATTAAGAAGAGGTGCGTTTGTTTATTTGGATCCTCCTTATATGCCGATTTCTGCTTCGTCATCGTTTACAGGTTACACGGAAGGCGGCTTTTCTTATGAACAGCAGGCAGAATTAAAAAACGAGTGCGATAAATTAAGCGCGAAAAATATCGGATTTCTTCAATCGAATTCCGATTGTCCGGAGATTCGGGAACTTTATAAAAACTATCGGATTGTTACCGTACAGGCAAAGAGAAGTATAAACAGTAATGCTTTAAAGCGTGGGGAAATTAACGAGGTCCTGATTTACAATGATCTTATCGGGGAAACAAAATGATTTTTCGGTTGATGAAGCTTGGAAGGCTTTGATTGACAGATATAACATTGCGGAATACATAGAAAAACATGGGGTTTTTCATATAACGGCAAGTCAGATTAAAGAGTTTAAAGAGCCTCGCTTAATGGCAAAATGGGACAGTGCGTCTTCCTTACCGGAAAGCTTGAAAAGCAGAAAAATAAATATTTTGCCGGACAGCAGGAGTTCGTATGTTATGAGCGATTTTTTGCTGTATCAAGAACTTCCGGAGCTTGAAGAAAAAGCTGAGAAAATGACACATATCGATCTCCCGGAGTATCAATCGATAGACATTAACAATATTTCTTCCGAAGCCAACGCAATTAACGTTCTTCTCTTATCCGGTATCCTGAACGATTTTCTGGGAACATCAGAAAACGTGGCAACGTTTAACGGAAGAATGGGTACCGGTGTTTTTGATTTTGAAGTAAATACGTACAGAAATATCAGACGTCGTATTCATGTGAATAACGCTCAATGTGAAATTGACGGAGGTTTTGAAAACGACGAATCTGTTGTTATTATGGAAGCGAAAAACGTGGTTCATGATGATTTTCACATTCGTCAGCTTTATTATCCATATCGTTTATGGAAGAATAAAGTAACAAAACCTATCAGGTTGGTTTTTTCCGTATATTCAAATCAGATTTTCCGCTTGTTTGAATACAGATTCAGAAATCCGGAAGATTATTCGTCGATCGAACTTGTGCGGTCTAAAAATTATTCTTTACAGGATACGGAGATAACTTTAGACGATTTGATTAGCGTACGCAACAGCACGTCGATAAAAACCGACGATAATATGAAATTTACAAATATTCCTTTCATACAGGCAAACTCTATGGACAGGATTCTGAATTTGATGGAAAATATGTATGATAATCCCATGACGAGCATGGAGATAGCGGATTTGATGAATTTTTTGCCACGGCAATCGGATTATTATTTT
>JAJWOJ010000033.1 GCA_021635425.1 Clostridiales bacterium
TCGTTACCGAAATATCGGAGGAAATAAGCACGTCTTCGAGGTCTTCGTAAAAATCGTCGCCGATCTTATCTCTCGCGAAGAGCTGACGAAGCTTGCTGCCTATACCTTCCTTGGTTTTTTTTAACGCTCCGAAAAGCTTAGAAAAAAATCCCATTTGCGTTTTCCTTTTATATAATATAGTATTTTTTCGTTTATCTTTACCCGCGCGCGATAAACGCGGCTTTAAACGACATCGCGCGGGAGCAGATTTTGCTCCCGCGTAAAATGCCTGCGATAAATTATTATGTACCGAGCGTATCCACGACTTCGGCAAGTTTAACCGAGACTATTCTCGAAACGCCCTTTTCCTGCATGGTTACGCCGAAAAGCGCGTCCGCAAGACCCATCGTAACCTTTTTGTGGGTTATAACGATGAACTGCGTATCGTCCGAGAAGTTTCTGAGGTAATTTGCAAATCTTTCTACGTTTGCATCGTCGAGCGCGGCTTCGATTTCGTCAAGCACGACGAACGGCATCGGTTTAAGCTTCAAAATCGCGAAGAGAATTGCGATTGCCGTGAGCGACATTTCGCCTCCGGACAAAAGCGATATCTTCTGAAGTTTCTTCCCCGGCGGCTCTGCGACGATTTCGACACCCTGTTCGAGCGGGTCGTCCGTTTCGCCTTGTTCCAGAATAAGATCTGCCGATCCGCCGCCGAAAAGCTCTTTGAATATTCTCGAGAAGTTTGCTCTGATTTTCGCAAAACCCTCGGAGAATTTTTCGCTCATTTCGTTGGTTAAATCCGCTATAACGTTTTTAAGATCTTCTTCGGCTTTCAGAAGGTCGTCACGCTGAGTTGCCATATCCTGATATCTCGCGTCCAACGCGTCGAAATCCTCGATAGCCGTGTGGTTTATGCTTCCGAGCGAACCGATCTTCTTTTTGAGCCTCGTGATTTCCTGTGCGGAAGTCGTGATATCGTAATCGGGGTCGGCGTTGGGAAGAGCGTCCTCGTAAGTGATATTGTATTCCTCGGCAACCCTTTGCTGCATGTATTCGATTTCGCTGTCGATCTTGGAAAGCGAAACTTCTTCGCTGTATTTTCTTTCGCTGAGCTTGGTAATTTCCGCCTGAACCATTTCGCGGCGAAGGTTATCCTGAGTCGCGCTTTCGTTAAGTTCGGCTTTTCTTCTTTCAAAAGAAGCCCTCTTATCTTTAAGAGTTTGCAGATATTCTTTCTGCGAACCCGTGAGAGCGACTTTTTCGACTTCCGTCATAAGCCCCGAGATAATCGAATCGTCGTTGTCTATCGTAGCCTGATTTTTTTCTCTCGTTGCGGCAAGCGTTTCTCTTTCCGATTCCATGCGGGCGATATCTTCGCGGGAAGCCTTGATTTCCGCCTGAAGCGCGCCGAGTTTTGCCTGAATGCGGACGTTCTCGTCAACAAGCTCGTCTCTTCTCTTCTTATATTCGTCGAATACGCTCTGATTTTTAACCGCGTCGGAAGACGCGCTCTGTTTTTTCTGTTCCAAAGCCTGGTTACCGCTTTCGATATCGGAATATTCTCTGTCGATTTCGGTAATTCTCGAAGAAATGAGCGCGATGGAATTTCTGCAACCCTCGATTTCTTTCTTTACGTCCTCGATCTTTATTTCGATTGCGGCAATCTGCTCTTTAAGCGCGACCGACTTCTGTCTCAAATCCTGTAAGGACGTGTTAACCCTGTCGAGTTCGCGTTTCTGCTCGGCAACCTGCGCTTCGAGCTGAGCGCGCTTGTTCGTCCTTCTTTCCATTTCGTCTTTCTTTTCGGCAATAAGCTTGTCCGCGTCGTCGAGCTTTCTGTCCATGGAAAGTATTCCCGACGCGCCTTGCTTTCTCGATCCTCCGGACATCGAACCGTTGGACGACAATACGTCGCCGTCAAGCGTTACGATTCTGAAACCGAAACGGTATTTTTTAGCGATATTGGTCGCGTTTTCGATCGTATCTACAATCAACGTGTTTCCGAGAAGGAATTTGATTACGTTGTCGAAATATTTATCGTAAGAAACAAGATCTGTCGCAAGACCCAGCGCGCCTCTTTCGTCCTGAGCGGCTCTCGTATCGGGTCCGTCCGCTCTCGGCTTCATGGACGATACGGGAAGGAAGGTAACTCTTCCGCCTTCGGTACGTTTAAGGAAATTGATGAGGTACTGCGCGTCGTCGGGAGTTGCGGTTACGACGTTCTGCATCGCGCCGCCGAAACACGTCTCTATTGCGGTTTCATACTTCGCGTCCGTTTTGACGAGGTTTGCAACTACGCCTTTTATTCTCTTAGCCACTTCGGGATTGCTCTTTCCGCTGTTTAAAAGATGTCTTACGGAAACGGGGAATCCCTCGAAGTTATCCCTAATACTTGCAAAAGTACGCTTGTTTGCCTCTAACGCGGCTATTTCGGAATTGAGTTTGAAAATACGCGAATTGATATCCGAAATATAAATATTCGTAGCCGCGATATCGTTTTCTTTATCCTTGATATCGTTTTTGGTGCTGGCGATAAGTTTTTCCGTCTGAGCGAGTTCGGTTTGCTTAACCGTGTTTTCCATGGTAAGCTCGGAAAGTTTACCGGAGAGCGCGTCGAGTTTGTCGTTGGTTTCCTTCTGTCTCGCTTCGATGACGTTCTTTTCGGAAGAAAGCGCGCCGATATTCTGCTTCAGATCCGCCAAGGACTCCACGCTTTTTAAAATAGCGTCCTGCGCGTCCCTCTGATTTTGTTCGCCCTCGGAGATAGCCGCCGTTACTCTTGCGAGTTCGGTACTTACTTTGCCGCCCTTGATTTCGAGTTCGGCAAGCTGTTTCTCGTTTTCGAGTACCCCGTCCTTTTTGGAGGCGATTTCTCCCGCAAGTTCCTGAAGACGGTTTTCCGCGTCGAGAATTTCCTGACGAAGACGCTTTATTTCGTTTCTGAAATAATTGATTTTTTCGCCGTAAACCTTTGCGTTACCCGATTGACGCTCGAACTCCTGCGTTTTTTCGAGAAGCTCGTCGTTAACCTGTTTTACGTATTCGTCCGCGTCGGCGATTTCTTTCTGATGTCTATTATAACTCTTTATCGCGTCGTCGAGTTCCGCGCTTCTTAACGCAAGTTCGTTTACGATACCTCTGATACGATCGTTGATCGTCGCCTTTGCCTGCGACGCATGCGAGGATTTATAGAGATACGCATTTACTTCGTGATATTTGAGTTCTTCCGATAAAGCCTGATAACTTCTCGCTTTTTCGGCTTGCTTTCTGAGCGGTTCGAGCTGATTTTCAAGCTCGGACGTTATATCCGAAATACGGACGATATTATCTCTCGTTCTGTCGAGTTTTCTGGACGTTTCGAGCCTTTTCTGCTTTGTTTTCGCAATGCCGACGGCTTCCTCGAAAATCGTTCTTCTGTCCTCGGGTTTGGACGAAAGAATTTCGGCAACCTTTCCCTGCCCGATAATGGTGTAACCTTCTTTGGAAACACCCCCTTCGCGGAGATAATCGACGATATCTTTAAGTCTCGCGAGTTTTCTGTTGACGTAGTATTCGCTTTCGCCCGATCTGTACAGTTTTCTGGTGAACACGACTTCGTTATACTCGAGATCTTTAAACACGTGGTCGGTGTTATCGAAGACGAGCGAAACTTCGCAGTACGACAAAGGTTTTCTGTTTTGCGTACCGTTGAAGATAACGTCCTGCATGTTGGAGCCGCGGAGCTGTTTTGCCGACTGCTCCCCTAAAACCCATCTTATCGCGTCCGCAACGTTGCTCTTTCCGCAACCGTTCGGACCTACTATACACGTTACCCCGTTTTCAAACTGTATTTCCTGCTTATCGGCGAAAGATTTAAACCCTACGAGTTCGATTCTTTTGAAATTCACTTAATCTTTCTCCTTTCTTCGGTTTGGGAATATATCCCTTTCCCTGTTTTTTTATTTTCAGTCGGCTTATTTGCGCCGAATTTGAATCTGTTTTGTGTTTGCGGGCTTTTGCCGGACTTTTTCACAGCCGCGTTTTCGCCCGCTTTCCCCGCTTTTTTAACCTGCGGCTTCTGAGGTTTTGCGGAGCGAGCCGCCTTATAATCGGCTTGTTCCGTTTTTGCTTCGGACTTATTGTTTACCTTATCCGTCCCGCCGTTTTTTTTCGTTCCCGCATCTGTCTTATCGAAATTTTTCGCCGCGCTTTTGTCCGAAAGTTTTAAATACGCCGCGCTTGCCGCCGCCTGCTCGGCTTCGGCTTTCTTTTTGCCCTGTCCGCTTCCGAGTTTTTTTCCGTTTACGTAAACCGAAACGCTGAACAGCGGGTCGTGTTGTGGTCCGGATTTGCCTGTTTCCTTATAAATTATGTCACCGAGTTTTTGCTTCTGAACATATTCCTGCAACACGCCTTTGAAATTTATAATCTTCTTTTCCGCCGCGGGAGTTTCCTCGAGATTCTTCTTTCCCGGTTTAAAATAAGCTATAAGCGTTCGCCTGATGAATTTTCTCGCTTCTTCTCCGCCGCCGTCGATATAAATTCCCGCAACCAGTGCTTCGTAAAGATTTTCGCACGCGGCTTCGTGATGTTCCGGGGCGTTTTTTCTTTCGCCTTCGCCGTAAAGTATGTAATCGTTCAGCCCGAGCCTCACGATTGCCTCCGCAAGCGGCTTTCTTGAAACTATCTGTTGTTTATACAAAGTGAGCTGACCTTCGCCTTCACCCGGGAATCTGTCGAAAAGGTATTCCGTGACGACGAAGCCTAAAATCGAATCGCCGAAAAACTCCAGCCGCTCGTTATTTTTCCCGCCGTGTTCGTGAGAATAAGACGAATGAGTGAAACAAGTTCTGAGAAGGGTTTTATCTTTAAAAGAATAACCCAGCCTTTCCTCGCATTCGTACATGACAAATATCATACGTTATCCCCCGACGCGCCGACTTCGCCGAGCCTTTTAAGCTCGCTTCCGATCTTCCCGCTTACGTCGGTAACCGCTGCGTTATACGCCTGAAAAATCGCGTTTTTAAACGCTTCCGACTTTGACGAACCGTGGGCTTTGACTATTATTTTATCCATGCCGAGAAGCACCGCGCCGCCCTTTTTGTTGTAATCCATTCTGTTTTTAACTTTTTTGAACGCGCCTTTCATAAACAGCGCGCCGAGCGTTGCCGATTTCGACGATTTGATTTCCGTTTTTAAAACGGAGAACAAACACCCCACCGCGCCTTCTAGACTTTTAAGCGCGATGTTTCCGCTGAATCCGTCCGACACAACCACGTCGTATTCGCCCGATAAAATATCGCGGGCTTCCATGTTGCCGACGAAATTTATATTTTTCTGCTCTTTCAAAAGCGCGAAAGCTTCTTTCGTGAGCGCGCAACCCTTTTTATCTTCCGTTCCGTTGGATAAAAGAGCTACTTTCGGGTTTTCAACGCCTGCGACGTTACGCATGTAAATGCTGCCCATAAGCGCGAACTGTACAAGGTTCTGCGGTTTTACGTCTACGTTTGCGCCGCAATCCAAAAGCATGGTTTCGCCGCCCTTGAGATTGGGAAGCAAAGGCGCGAGCGCAGGGCGAAGAATTCCTTTTATTCTCGGCGTTAACAAAATCGCCGCGGCAAGAACCGCACCCGTAGAACCCGCCGAAACGAACGCCTTTGCGTTTTCGTCTGTTTTTAAAAGCTTTGCCGCAACCACTATGGACGAGTTCGGCTTGCTTCTTATAGCTTCCGTCGGCGTATCGTCGCAGGTTATCACCTCGTCCGCATTGACGACGGAAACTCTCGATTCGTCATATTCTTTATCTCCGAGCAACTTTCTTATGGTATTTTCTTTACCTACGAGAACGACGTCGAAGCCTTCTTTTTCATTAACGGCGTCGATCGCGCCGCTTACAATCTCTTCGGGAGAGTTGTCTCCCCCGAATGCGTCGATTATTATTTTCATTTAATTCTCCCGCTTACGCGTTGTCTTTGAGTTTTTGTCCGATATCAGTATTCGAGATTATCTACCGTTCTCGGGAAAGGAATTACGTCTCTTATGTTTGCGATGCCCGTAAGATACATAACCATTCTTTCGAAGCCGAGACCGAAGCCCGCATGGGTCGTTCCGCCGAATTTTCTGAGGTTTAAATACCAATCGTAATCGGCGGGCTTAAGCCCGAGTTCGTTCATTCTCTTAAGCAACACGTCCTCGCGCTCTTCTCTCTGGCTTCCGCCTATAAGTTCGCCTATGCCGGGAACGAGAAGATCCGCCGCCGCAACGGTTTTTCCGTCGTCGTTCAGGCGCATATAGAACGCCTTGATTTCCTTCGGGTAATCGGTGAGGAATACCGGCTTTTTATAAACCTGCTCGGTGAGATATCTCTCATGCTCGCTCTGAAGATCGCAGCCCCAGAACACGGGATACTCGAACTTGTCTTTTACGGGTTCGAGAACCTTTATCGCCTCCGTATAGGTAAGCCTTACGAAATCGCTCGTCATGACGTGCGTAAGTCTGTCGATAAGCCCTTTGTCCACGAAATTATTCAGAAATTCAAGCTCTGCGGGGCAAGTTTTCATAACGTGCGAAATTATGTGCTTTACCATCGCTTCCGCCATATCCATATCGTCCGAAAGATCGGCGAAAGCCATTTCGGGTTCTATCATCCAGAATTCCGCCGCGTGCCTTGCGGTGTTCGACCTTTCGGCTCTGAATGTAGGACCGAAAGTGTAAACGTTTCCGAACGCCATCGCATATGCCTCCGCGGAAAGCTGACCCGAAACGGTGAGGCTTGCCTGCTTTTTGAAAAAGTCCTCCGTATAATCCACCTTGCCGTCCTTTTTGGGAACGTTATTAAGGTCGAGCGTCGTCACCTGGAACATCGCGCCCGCGCCTTCGCAATCGCTGCCCGTGATAAGCGGAGTGTGAACGTAAACGAAGCCCTGCGAATTGAAAAATTCGTGAATGGCGAACGCCGCCTCGCTTCTTATTCTGAAAACCGCGCCGAACGTGTTCGTTCTCGGTCTTAAATAAGCGATTTCGCGGAGATATTCGAGCGAATGACGTTTTTTCTGCAACGGATAATCGGGCGACGAAGTTCCTTCGACTTCGATTTTTTCCGCTTTTACTTCAAAAGGTTGTTTTGCCTCGGGCGTCAACACAAGCGTTCCGTCTACGATGAGCGACGCGCCGACGTTCTGTCTGGCGATTTCGTCGTAATTGTCTATCTTGTCGCGTTCGAAAACAATCTGCACGTTTTTAAAACAACTTCCGTCGTTAAGCTCGATAAAGCCGAACGCCTTGGAATCTCTTATGGTTTTAGCCCAGCCCATTACGGTGACTTTCTTGCCGCCGAACTCTTCTTTTTTAGCAAAAATATCTTTTAACAATATTCTCTTTCGCATAACCGAATCTCCGTAAATACTTTTTGGATATATGTTATATAATAACATAAATCTTAATAAAAGACAACAAATTTTAACCAAAAAAATCGGGCGAAAACGGTTTTTTTCCGTTTTTCGCCCTTTTCAGCCGATATGCGTCGGTTTGCCGTACCGACGGTTTTTATTTGCGCCTTTCAGCCGCAAGCGATTACTCTTCGTCTCCGTTCCTTTCGGAATCTCCCGGCACGACGGCTTTCGCGGGTTTCTCGTCTTTTAAAGACATAAGATAATTTTCATAGTCTTTTTCTGTCATTTTTCTGACGGGATGCTTTCTTTTTCTGCTCATGTTTCACTCCTTCCGGCTTTTGCCGAGGCAATTTTCCAACATTATAATTTTGCCCGCATAAACGAAAATTATACAAAACGCGTACAATAAAAAACGCCTCCTTTTCGGGAAGCGTCCGTCCGCATACGATTGCGTTTTTGATTTATTGAAGTTCCTCTATCGTATGAGCGAAGAAATTGATATGATCTCCCGCTCTTTCGAGATTGGAAACGAGATTTATGAAAACCGCGCTGTTTTTAGGCGAACACGCGCCCGAATTAAGCCTTGCGATATGTTCGTCGATAAGAAACTTTCTCTCCCTGTCGACTTCGTTTTCGATTTTATCGAGAGCCGCAAAACCGTCCTTGTTTCTCGTTTCGAAAATCGCCGCGGCGATTTTGTACATCTCGCTTAAGTTTTCGTACATTTTTTTAAGCTCTTCGACGACCTGTTCGGAAAATACGAGGTTTTTTTCGACGCTGGTACGCGTATACTTGGCGATGTTATCCGAAATTTCGGAAACACGCAGAAGGTCCGCGAGCGCGTGATACAAAATCGAAATTCTCTGATCGTCGTGAACGGAAACGTCTTCGCCCGAAACCTTTACGAGATAATCGGTTATCTGTTTGGACACTATCGATATTTCGTCGGTTTCGGCATGTATAGCGTCAATCGGAGTAATATCGTTTTCGACGAACGCCGTGAACGCCGCGTGAAGATTGTTCATACATCTGTCGCCCATGGCAACGGTTTCTTTCTGGAGCTGAGCGATCGCAACGGTGGGCGTAGACAACATACGCTCGTCCATATACGTGATGCGTATCTCTTCTTCGGTATTCTTTTCTTTGATTATTACCTCGGTCGCCTTGACGATGAGTTTCGTCATAGGCAGGAAAATGAGCGTACAGATCGAGTTGAACGCAAGGTGGAAAAGAGCAAGTTGCATTTCCGCGGTGGGAATAATCAACGTCCAGAATTCATCCATAAATCCACGCCATATCATGAGTATGACAAGGAAAATCACCGAACCGAAGAAATTGAAAAGGAAATGAATAAGGGCGGAACGTTTCGCGTTGGTGGTTGCGCCGATAGAACTAATAAGCGCGGTTACGCACGTCCCGATATTCGTCCCGAGAATGATATAAAGTATCGCGTTGCCGCCTCCGCCTATCTGAATACCCGCGGAAACGAGCGACAACAATATAGCGTTAACCGCCGTACTCGACTGCATTATCGCCGTTATGAGCGCGCCGATAAGCATAAGCACGATCGGTTCTAAAAACGAAGGCTTTATGTGTGCGCACAGAAGACTTTTTATCGTTTCGTTATCTTTAAAACCGTTACTGCACGCAGAAATAATCGTAAGACCGAAAAAGACGAGACCGAAACCCGCCAAAGTTAAACTCCAGCTCTTCGCCTTGCCGTTTTTCAAAAGCATGGAAAGAAAAATCCCGACGAAGGAAAAAATCATGAAATATTTTCCCACGCTGGTAACGCCGACGGCTATCAGAATGGTTGTTATCGTCGTACCGATGTTGGCACCCATGATAACGGCGGTCGCCTGATAAAGGCTCATCATGCCCGCGTTTACGAAACCGATGACCATAACCGTCGTCGCGCCCGAGCTTTGCATAAGCACCGTCGCCCCGACGCCGATTCCGACTCCGGCGATTTTGCTCTTCGACGTTTTATCGAAAAGCTTTCTTAAACCCTTGTTGGCAACTTTCTGTAAATTTTCCGATAAAAGTTTAAACCCTATCAGAAACGCTCCCAAAGCCGCGACAAGATACAATGCAATCAAAAAGTTGTCGTTAAATACCATATTGCGTTATTGCGTTTTTACGATCGTAAAAAACCTCTTCATTCGTTTCCCCGCCGTCGTTTCCCGGCAGGCTTCTTTGCATATTATCTCTCTGAACTCATCCATTCCATCATAGCGATTTAAAAATCAAAAATCAAGCAAATGAATGTCGTTTTACAATATTTTTAAAAAAGAATTCATATCATCGTCATTTTGCGCGGTGGTTTTTTCGCCTGTTCCGACGCGTTTTTAAAACATTAACACATTGAAAAAGTCCGCCTATAAGTCGATTAAGCGGGCTTTTCGTTTAAATTATATTCGTCGTAAATATCTGAAAAATCGGTTTTTATAAAAGAAGCAATCAAAACGGCGGCAAACACGACGGAAAGCACAGCCGTAACGATAATGTTGTTTAAAGTCCAAAGTTCGCCCGTGCAAAAACCGGAATCGGACAGAAAGCCGCCGACGTCGAAAAGAGCGTGAACGATAACGGGAACGACGATATTCCCCGAAAAAACAAGACACAACGAACACATGCAACCTATCAGGAAGGAATAACCGACCTGTAAAAATACCATTGGGGAAAATCCGCCGAAAAGATTTAAAAGATGCATCGCCCCGAATACCGCGGAAGATGAAACGATCGCCCAAAAAAGCCCTTTTTTCGTGCGGGGGAACTTATACATAAACAAAGGGAAAAGGACTCCGCGGAATATCGTTTCCTCCATTACCCCGATGGACAAACAATATAAAAAATAAGGAATAAGTCCGCCTATAGTACCGTTAAACGCCATTTTGCCTTCGATAAAAGGAACAATTGGAAAGTTATCGACGGCAACCAGAAACGCGGGAATACACAAAAGAAACCCTTTTGTTTTGCCCGAAAAAGAAGTTATCATCTTTTTCATTCCGAATTGAAAAATAAGATACACCGGAAGAACGGAACAGATAATTTTGAACGCAAAAGCAAGATACCATTCGAGTTGCTGCCCGCCGCCGAGCCATGCCGCAACCTTAACGTAAGGAACGGACGCCGCGCCGACGGCATAAATTACGACCGTTAAAATCATCCCCGCGGTGTCCTTTTTCGCGCTCCTTTCGAGGTTAGTCATTTGCCGCCCTCTCCGATTTATACCACAAAAGGGCGACGAGTGTTTTTCCGTCTCTGATCTCGCCTTCGTTTATCATTTTGAAAACTTTCTCTTCGGGAATCCATTCCGCGGCGATATCCTCGTCCTCGTCGAAATTCGTTTTTCCAAGCGAAAGCCCTTCGGCTTTGAAAATGCCTATAACCTCGTCGGTATACCCGGGAGACGGGAGATATTTGCATATTTCGACGAGTTTTTCCGCAACGTAACCCGTTTCTTCTTCGAGTTCGCGACGGGCGGTTACGATAAAATCTTCGCCTTTATCGCGTTTACCCGCGGGGATTTCCCATATTATTTCCTTATACGGATAGCGAAACTGCTTTTCGAGAAGAATTTTCCCGTCCTTAACGACGAGAACTGCCGCTCCGCCGCCGTGAGAAACAACTTCTCTCGTCTGCTTCACTCCCTTGTCGGTTTCTATTTCGTCAACTCGTAGTTTAATTACTCTTCCGTCGTAAATCTTTTTCGACGACAACGTTTTTTCAAACATATTTCTCTCTCACCCCATAACCGCGGCGATGCCGTCCGAAATTTTTTCGACGTCGATTTTCAATTTCTTTTGAACGATCGCAAAATACCTGAGCGCGGTGAACGCCAGAGTAACTCCTTCGAAATCGCGTTTTTTGAGAGACTTTTCGAGCGCGTCGAAAATATAATCGGCTTGTTCTTTTATCTCGGGCTTTTTCTTTCCGATTCGTTTTGCGACGTTCTCTTTCGCCTCCGCAATAAACTGATAGCCCGCCTCTTTCTTTTTTCCGCCGACTTTTTCCGACGAGTTTTCTTCCGCCGCCTCGGCGGTTGCTCCGATCGCCTCTTCCTCGGCTTTGCCGTCTGCCGTCTCCTCATCCGCATTCATGATTTTCTCAGCGACCTTTTCGGTTGTCAATGCGAACGGGATAACCACGGAAACGACAAACTCCGCAAACTTACCCTGAGCCGACCCGCCCGCGGGAAAATAAGCGTCGCAAAGTTCGTCCAAAGATTCGGTGCCGCCGTCTATCCCGACAAGGAGAAGAAAACAAAGAGCGAGAAGGTCTTCGTCCTTTTTGGGAAGTTTCACTCCCCCGCCCGATATGAAGCAGACCGATTTGAAAGTTTTATAGTCGAATCCGCGCGTGACGTACTCGAAAAGTTCGTAAAGCATGCGCGACCCCGCGATAACTTTTAACACTTCGCTTATTTTGCGCTCGGCGAAAAGATGTTTCGCGTTTACAAGCTCGTCGATTTTTTCTTTAAATATATCGATAGATTCGTTCGTTGTTATCATAACTTCTCCGATTCGGACTTCCGCCCTCTTATATATATACGAT
>JAJWOJ010000437.1 GCA_021635425.1 Clostridiales bacterium
GTATTGACTAATTTTTATAATAAAAGTATACTGTAAGCAAGATCCGATAAGACAATCGGAGAAAAGGAAATAATGTTATGAAATTGACTTTTCGGTGGTATGGCGAAAACGATTGCATACCGCTTAATTACATCAAACAGATTCAGGGGATGACGGGCGTCGTGACGGCTGTTTACGACGAGCCTGTAGGCAACGTGTGGAGCGTGGAAAAGCTTGAAAAATTGAAGAAGCTTGCAAACTCCGCAGGTCTTTCGATGGAAGTTATCGAAAGCATTCCCGTCCACGAGGACATAAAACTCGGGCTTCCTTCGCGCGATAAATATATCGCAGCGTATAAGCAGAATATAATAAACTGCGGCAAAGTCGGCGTAAAATGCGTGTGTTATAATTTCATGCCCGTGTTCGACTGGTTCAGAACGAACCTTTATTTCAGACACGAAGACGGATCGACTTCTCTTTCGTACAGCGAAGCCGATTTCAAAAAACTCGACAAACACAATCTCAGGCTCCCCGGGTGGGACGAAAGTTATTCTCCCGAGCAGCTTAACGGGCTTCTGAAGCAATATGAGGGCGTAACGCACGAGAAGTTGTTTGACAATCTCGTTTACTTTTTGAACGCTATTATGCCCGCTTGCAACGAGGCGGGGATAAATATGGCTATCCACCCGGACGATCCGCCGTGGGATATCTTCGGTCTTCCGAGAATCGTAGGAAGAGAAGAGGATTATGACAGGCTGTTTGCGGCTGTTCCCGATAAGCATAACGGAATAACGTTCTGCACGGGTTCGCTCGGCGCGGGGAGATTCAACGATCTTCCGAAAATGGCGGCAAAATATGCTGACAGAATATATTTCGCGCATTTAAGACAATTGAAATATACTTCCGAAACCGATTTTTACGAAAACGGGCATCAGACGCAGGAAGGAAACGTAGATATTTACGCAATAGTAAAAGCTCTTGTCGAAAACGGATTCGACGGATATCTGCGTCCCGACCACGGAAGAAATATCTGGGGAGAGGATGCGAAACCCGGTTACGGGCTTTATGACAGAGCGCTCGGCGCGGCTTATCTTCAGGGCGTTTTCGAAGCGGTTACAAAAGATTTACGAGGAGAGAAAAAATGAAGTTACCTTTTGAAATAGATTTAACGGGAAAAACAGTTGCCGTAACGGGAGCGGGCGGAGTTATCTGCGGCGAGTTCGCAAAGGTGTTGGGAGAATGCGGAGCAAACGTCGCGCTTCTCGATATCAATTACGACGCTGCCGAAAAAATTGCGGACGAGATAGGCGAAAACGCTATCGCCATTCGTTGCAATTGTCTTGATAAAGAAAGCATTAAGTCTGCCTATAGCACCGTTATCGAGGCTTTCGGGCATGTTGACATACTTATAAACGGCGCGGGCGGAAACAACCCCAAGGCAACGTGCGACAACGAATATATGTTCCCGGATACTACGGGCGTGAAAGATTTTTTCGCGCTTGAAGAGAGCGGTTTGAAATTCGTTTTCGACCTTAACGTTACGTCGGCTTTTCTCGTAACGCAGGTTTTTGCCGAAGGAATGGTTAAAACGGGCGGCAACATCATAAACATTTCGTCTATGAACGCCTATCGTCCGCTTACGAAGATCCCCGCATATTCCGCGGCAAAGGCGGGAATATCCAATTTCACGCAGTGGCTTGCGGTGCATTTCGCGCCGTGCAATATCCGCTGCAATGCGATTGCTCCCGGGTTTTTCGTAACCAATCAGAACAGAGGTCTTTTATATAACGAAGACGGAACTCCCACGGCAAGAACGGGCAAAATTCTCGCGGCAACGCCCATGAAGAAGTTCGGCGAAATAAGCGACCTTATAGGTTGCCTTCTCTGGCTTTGCTCGGACGAAGCGAGCGGATTCGTAACGGGTACGGTTATCCCCGTAGACGGCGGATTTTCGGCATACAGCGGAGTTTAAAATATTTTAC
>JAJWOJ010000438.1 GCA_021635425.1 Clostridiales bacterium
CAAAGGCTATGGACGAAACGCTCGAATATGCCCGAAAAGCAGAAACTTTGCAAAAGGAAAAGGATAACAATTCCCATTATACAAACGTCGGCAAAGAACTTGCAAGAACAAACCCGAAGGAATATCGGCGTATAGTCCACGGAAAGCCGAAAACAATCAATAACTTTTTCGATTCCGTTCTTTCGCTCTTTACTCCCGACGTCGTTCGGCAAGTTCCCCGGTTACAGCAAATAGAAGCGGAAATCGAAGAAGAACGCAAAAAGCAAGAAAAACAAAGCAATAACAATAGTTATAACGGCAAATAAGTCGGTACTAAAATGTAGGGCAAACCGCATTAAAAAGGACAATTCGGTAGCCGATGAGAAAAAAACATACAAAATCGCTCGGCAGTAGCGCGAAGCTCGCTCAAAAGAGCTTGACTCTTTTGTCTGAAATCGTTAAAATAATAATGTCGTATTAATACGATGAATGAAATTTTGAAAAGGACGATTGAAAGATGAAACCGAGAAGCGAAAGAGATAAGGCGTATGAAGAAAAGCATAAGGAAGAAAGGAAAGCCAAGAGCGTGGTATGGGGAACGAGTATAGCGAGAGAGAAAGCGGAAGAAATAGATAAATTTCTTAAAATGCACGGCTATACGCAGGTTCGGCTTATCGAAGAAGGATATAAAGCCCTTACGGAACTTAAAAAATCTTAAAAGGAGGAATTTGTGTTTATGGTGAGAGAACATAGTAACTATCGGGAGAGAGAACATCGTATCCGCACAAGACGGGTAGATGAACTTGAAAGAACACGATAAACAGAAAAACGTTAAAAAGCAACGCCGGGATGTAGTGACGATAGGCAAAGCGACTTACGAAATCATTGCGGAAGAAAAGGACGGCGTAAAAGATACGCCGCTTACGATCCTGCAAAGGCTTATCGATCGACAAGTAAGCGAGGCAATACAAGGACGAACTTGCTGTTTGGGAACTAACGGAGGTAAACAGGATGTTAGAACAAGCAGCACTTAATACAAAATTCAAAAACGGAGGTGGTAGACGGACGGCGGCATTATATTGCAGGCTAAGCCGCGACGACGATCAGGTCGGTGACAGCAACAGTATAGTGCATCAAAAAGAAATTCTCGGAAATTATGCGGAAACACACGGTTTTACGGATTGCAGGTATTATATCGATGACGGTTATTCGGGGACAAATTTCGATCGCCCCGACTTCAAACGGATGATGACCGATATAGAAAACGGAGAGGTCGGAACAGTGATCGTAAAAGATATGTCGAGATTCGGTCGAAATTACATTATGGTCGGATATTACACGGAGATATTGTTTCCGAACGCGCAAATCAGATTTATAGCGGTAAGCGACGGTGTAGACAGCAGTTGCGAATACGACAACGAGTTTACGCCGTTCCGGAATATTATCAACGAGTGGTATGCCCGCGATACGTCGAAAAAAGTCAAAGCGGTTATTCGTGCAAAAGGTATGGCAGGAAAACATCTTGCGGCGGTTCCCCCTTACGGGTACATGAAAGATCCTGACGATAAAACGAAATGGATTATCGACGAAGAAGCGGCGGAAGTCGTGAAAAGGATATATAAAATGTATCTTTCTGGAATGCTTGCAAAGCAGATAGCGCGGCAACTTACGCAGGAAAACGTAGATACGCCCTTGAATCATAATATCAAATGCGGACTTCCCGTAAGGACGAAAAGTTTGACGGCGTCAATCTGGAATACAGGCGTTATCTACCATATCTTAGGGTGTTACGATTATACGGGCTGCACGGTAAATTTCAAGACTACGAAACCGTCGTATAAGTCGATGAAAATGCGGTTCAACGACCGCGAAGATTGGGTAATTTTCGAGAATACACAGGAAGCGATTATCGATAAAGATACGTTTGAGTTAGTGCAGAAAATGCGCGAAAGCAGGCGTGTGTTTCCGAAAAACACAGA
>JAJWOJ010000439.1 GCA_021635425.1 Clostridiales bacterium
AGAAATTATTCGTTAAGCAAAAACTTGATAATGTTGTAATGCTTGATACCGTTACGCGAAAAGTCGGGGAGATCGCCCGATATGACGTATTTCGGATAGTTGTCTTTGATTCTTTCAAGGTTTCCGAATTCGCGTTCGACTGTTTCGGTAGAAGCGAGGAGATAACAGACTTGAACGTAAAGAGTATCCGAGCCTTTGTAAGCAACAAAGTCGATTTCGTAATCGTCGGTTTTACCGACTTTTACGTCGTAGCCGCGGTACAGAAGTTCAAGATATACGATATTCTCGTACAACTTATTATAGTCGATTTCGCTGCTCGCTTTTACGCAGTTTCTGAGTCCCAAATCGACGGTGTAATACTTTTCGTTCGTGGTAAGAAGTTTCTTGCCCTTAATATCGTAACGCTGTGCGCTATACACGACCATCGCCTTTTTAATGTAGTCGATATAGGCGATTACCGTTTCTACCGTTGTGTTGATGCCTTCTTGCTTTAACGCGGCAACAATGGAACGTGCGGAAAACGGATTGGCAATATTGTCCATCAAAAAGGCGAGAATCATATTCAAAAGATTCGTATCTTTAATGTTGTTCCTTTGAATAATGTCTTTGACAACGATGGCGTCGTAAGTGTCCGAAAGGTATGCTTCAAGCGAAATTTCTTCGAGTGAAAAACGCATCGGTAAACCGCCGTATTTGAGATAGTCTTGAAACAATACTTCGTCGGACTTGAATTTGCCGTTTTGTTCGAGCATTTGCTTGGCTTCCGATAGCGTAAAAGGATAGACGTGGATTTGAATATAACGTCCCGCAATCAGCGTTGCAAGTTCGCCTGAAAGGAGTTTTGAATTCGAGCCGGTGATATAGACGTCGCAATCGATGTCAACGAGAAGAGAAGAAACAACTTCTTCCCACCCTGAAACGACCTGTATTTCATCAAGGAAAATGTACGCTTTTGCGTTCAACTTTTCACAAGCGGAAATGAGATACTCGTACAATACGTCACCGTCTTTGAATTTCTTGTTCTTTTTGGATTCAAGACTGATATTGATGATTTGCGATTTAGATCTTCCGTTCTTCAAAAGATAGTCCTGAATTTGTGAAAGCAAAACAGTTTTCCCGGAACGGCGAACGCCTGTTAATACTTTAATCAGATTCTTATCTATCAGCGGAATGATTTGGCTGATATATGCATCTCGAATAATCATAAAATCACCTCATTTACTATGATGTGCTTTTATTATAGCAGACAAAAACGTAAAAGTCAATACTTTTGTCTGTTTTAGAACCGACAAAAATACAAGAAAAATAAAATTTGTAAGGAGAAAAACACGAAAAATGAAGAAACAAAACATACGAGATACCCCCGTCATCGTAATTCCGAAAGGTTACACGATAGATGACCTGATGGATTTCGACGACGATGGGTACGAGAACGGCGAGCCGGCAATGGTAGAGGAGGTGAAAGTTGTCTTTGAATAGTGAAGAAAAGAATACGGCGTATGAGAAACTTACGCCGCAGAGAAAGCAACTCGTTGATAAGGTAATTGAAAACCTTGAAAAAGGCAATCTCTTTTGGACGCAAGGTTGGGTATCGTCGGGCGCGCCGGAATCGGCAATTACGGGTAAGAAATATCGTGGAATCAACAACCTTTTTCTATCGCTTATAGCAATGAGCGAAAACTACGGGGATAACCGTTGGGCGACGTTCAAGCAGATGGAAGAAAAGGGTTGGACGTTCAAAAAAGACGAAGAAGGCAACAGCCTTGCCAAAGGAAAGGGCGCGAGCATTGAGTATTACGAAATGCGAGATAAAGAAACGAAAAGACGTTTCGACAGAAGCGTTCTCGACGGAATGACGGCGAGCGAACAGCAAGAGTATATGGATAAAAACGTGTATTGGCTACGCAAATTCTACCGTGTATTCAACTGTTCGCTGATGGACGGCGTACCCGTAAA
>JAJWOJ010000440.1 GCA_021635425.1 Clostridiales bacterium
ATATATACGCCGTAGCGGATTTTTTGGGTCATAAAGACGTAAATACGACAAAGAAGCATTACGCGGCAATAAGTCAGGATTCAAGAAAGCAATCGGCAGAAATCGTAAAATTACACAAGAACGACGAAACAAAAGATTAAAAAAATGACAGAAACACTTAATTTAAAAAAGATCAACGAAAAAGTATACGCAATCATGCCCGTTTTCGACGATAAGAACTTATCCGACAGAATAGACGAATTAAAAAATCTTGTTTTAAGCGCCGGAGCCGAGTTTGTCGGTTTAGGCACGCAAAAAATCAGAGAGATAACTCCGTCAACGCTTTTCGGTAAAGGAAAGCTTGAAGAAATGAAAATCGAAGCCGAAGAAAACAACGCCACGACGATCGTATGCGACTACTCTCTTTCCCCTGCTCAACAACGTAATTTGTCAGACTTTTTCGAAAAAAAAGTAATAGACAAAACCGCGCTTATACTTGATATTTTCGCGCTCAACGCACGAACAAACGAAGGAAAGCTTCAGGTTGAGGTTGCGCAGCTCGAATATCTTTTGCCGCGGTTAAAAGGTCAGGGAAAATCTTTATCGAGACTCGGAGGCGGTATCGGAACGAGAGGCCCCGGAGAAACTCAGCTCGAAACAGACAGAAGACATATTTTAAGCAGAATCAAAAATCTGAAAAACCAACTTGGCGAACTTAACGAAAGGCGGGATCTGCAAAATGACAGGCGGGATAAAAACAACGTTCTGACGGTAGCTCTTGCGGGATATACAAACGTCGGGAAATCCTCTATTTTAAACCTTATCGCCAAAAGCGACGTTCTCGCCGAAAACCGACTTTTCGCAACTCTCGACCCTACGTCGCGAAAAGTAAAACTCGGCAATATCGAGGTCGTTTTTTTCGATACGGTCGGTTTTATAAAGGATATTCCGACCGACCTCATCGAAGCGTTCAAATCGACGCTTTCGTGTGTGAAAAATGCCGACCTGATATTAAACGTGTGCGATTTAACTTCCGATTTTATTTCGCAAACAGAGGTTACCGAAAAGATTTTAAAGGATATAAACGCAACTTCACCTGTTATAAAAGTTTACAATAAATGCGATAATGTAAGCGATTTTACGTTTTGTGACAAAAACGGAATTATCGTTTCGGCAAAAACGGGTGAAGGTATTGAAAATCTGAAAAAAGCAGTTGAAAAATTCTTTGAGAATTATTTTACGGATCTTGTATTCGAAATTAAATACACCGACCAATCTGAAATTTTCAAGCTGAAAAAATACACGGAAAAGTTTGAAACCGAATATTTCGACGACCATATAAAAGTAAACGTAAGAATAAAAAAGATCAATCTGTCGAAATTCACTATGTTCTTAAAATAACGAAAATCGACAAAGAATAAGCGAGGCAACCTGCCTCGCTTATTCTCTGTCAAGCTCATAATTTATTACCATTTACGGGCGATGTCTTTTATATAAACGAAATAAGTTTTTTTGGCTATATCTTCTGCCGCCAGAACGTTTACTCTTTTATATTCGACGTTATCTTTAAAAACGATTAACTCCCCTGCTTTTTCGCCGCTTTTTATCGGGGCGCGTATTTTATCGGGTTTAAAATCAATCGTTACGTTTTGTTTTTTACTTTTTTCACCGAAAACGAAAACGTCCTTTTCGGGAATGATTTTCACTTTTCCCTTAACGCCTTTATCGATTTCGGCTTTTATTTCAAGCGGCTTTGACGAATCGACAGCCATTTTTGAGGTGAAATTATCGAATCCGTAATTAAACATCGAGGACACCTCGGCGAATCTCGTTTTCGAATCGGGAGAATCGATTGCAACGGCAATCAATCTTAATGCTCCGCGTTTTGCGGTGGCGGCAAGGCAGAATCCCGATTCGGACGTAAATCCCGTTTTTCCCCCGTCGCAGCCGTCATAAAACCGAACGAGCT
>JAJWOJ010000034.1 GCA_021635425.1 Clostridiales bacterium
CCTCGGCGACAAAAAAGCCATTTATTTTATGGGTGTGGAAAGCAACGCTAAACAGAATCTTGAAAACTTCAGCGAGAGTATCATCGAATACAGCAGCGGAATCGAAGCCGAAACCTCTTTTCTGTCATTTCAGGCTGCTTTGGAATATGTGTTCAAGCTCGCGGAAAAGGAACGTATCGTTCTTGCGATTGACGAATACCCTTACGTTGCGCGTTCTTCCAAGAGCCTTGCTTCCACTCTGCAATTGCTGATAGATAAGTATAAGGATTCTTCCAGACTTATGCTTATTCTTTGCGGTTCATCAATGTCCTATATGGAAGACCACGTCCTTGCGTACAAAGCTCCCCTATACGGCAGAAGAACGGCTCAGATAAAAGTCCTGCCCTTCGATTTCGAGGAAACTTGCCGTTATTTTAAGAAGTTTTCTGATGAAGATAAGGCGGTGATTTACGGAATTGTCGGCGGAACTCCGCAATATTTGTTGCAGATGAACGACTCTTTGAGCATTGAGGAAAATATTAAAAACACTTTTCTGAATCCGATTTCATTCTTATATGAAGAGCCGATAAATCTTCTTAAACAGGAAGTGCGCGAGCCTGCCGTTTACACGGCGGTTATTACGGCGATTGCTTCGGGAGCTTCACGCCTGGCAGAGATTTCGGGCAAAGTGGGCGAGGACACCAATGTTTGTTCTGCCTATATCAAAAATCTTATAAATCTTGGCATCGTGCAGAAAGAAACGCCTTACGGCGAAAAGGAATCACGAAAATCGATTTATTCTATCGAAGACAACATGTTCCGCTTCTGGTATCGTTTTGTGCTTGAAAACAATTCGAGCATTGCCCGCGGCGCGGCGAATCTGGTTTATAAACGTATCGAGCCGAAGCTGTCGGATTATATGGGAAAAGTGTTTGAAGATATTTGCAAACAATATCTTTGGAAACAACTTCTGCTCGGCAAATGCCCCGTAGAATTCACTTCCCTCGGTCGTTGGTGGGGTAACGACCCTATCGAAAAATGCCAGACCGAGATTGACATTATGGGAACTCAAGACAAAGACACTGCCCTTTTTGCCGAGTGCAAATGGACGAACGAAAAGGTTGATTTAAGCGTTTTGGAGACTCTTGTAAAGCGCAGCAATCTGTTTCCTTTCAGCAAAACTCATCTTTATCTGTTCTCTAAGTCGGGCTTTACAAAAGGTTGCATAGACGAAGCAAACAAAATGGGAAACGTAACCCTCGTAAGTTATGCGGATATCGTCGCGTAAGCAATTAGCGGAAAATTATCAATAAAAAAGGCTGTCGCAAGGTTTTGTAAGCGTTAAAACCACAAGATAGCCTTTTAATTATTTATTTTGCCCGATTTTATACGTATTCGGGTTCTTTTTCTTCTACAATGCCTTTCTGACGTCTGCGGTAATCCTCGATAGCCGCCTTTATCGCTTCTTCTGCCAAAACCGAACAATGAATCTTCTGCGGCGGAAGCCCTTCGAGCTTTTCTACGACGGCTTTGTTGGTGAGTTTCAAAGCCTCGTCGACGGTCATACCGATAACCATCTGCGTTGCCGTGGAGCTTGTCGCAATCGCCGCCGCACAGCCGAAAGTTTTAAACTTAGCGTCCACGATGACGTCGTTTTCTATTTTCAAAGTTATCTGCATTATATCCCCGCAAGAGGCGTTGCCGACCTTGCCGAGTCCGCTGTAATCCTCTATTTCGCCCACGTTCTGCGGGTTTTTGAATGCTTCCATTACCTTTTCGTTATACATAATCAAACCTCCTTTAACGTGCCGTCAAGCTTGAAAAGCGGCGACATCTTGCGAAGTCTTTCGACTGTTTCTTTTATTTTTTCCACCGTGTAATCAACTTCTTCCTCGGTATTTTCTTTACCGAACGTAAATCTTATCGAGCCGTGCGCAAGCTCTTCGGGTACGCCTATCGCTAAAAGCACGTGCGAAGGTTCGAGCGACCCCGACGAACAAGCCGACCCCGACGAAACGGCTATCCCCGCAAGGTCGAGCGAGAACAAAATCGATTCCCCTTCGATATATTCAAAGGAAAAATCGGCATTGTTAGGAAGCCTTTTCGTCATATCCTTAGGTC
The DNA here is from genome assembly GCA_021635425.1 of Clostridiales bacterium. Lineage (GTDB taxonomy): Bacteria > Bacillota > Clostridia > Christensenellales > Borkfalkiaceae > UBA10281. Next base: position 2,101 of record JAJWOJ010000034.1, read on the forward strand.
CGTTAAACTTAACGTAAGGCACTTCTTCAAGCACTCTTTTTATAAATCTGTCTCTTAAAGCGGCGACGTGTTTAACGTCTTCGTCCAAGGTTTCGTAAGTTAAGCGCAACGCCTCGGCAAAGCCGACAACGCCCGGTACGTTTGTCGTTCCGCCTCTTCTCGTCCTTTCCTGATGTCCGCCCGAAATAAGCCTGCCTACGGGGACTCCCGTTTTTATGAACAATGCGCCCATGCCTTTGGGTCCGTTGAACTTATGCGCCGAAAAGCTCATCATGTCAACGCCTAAATCGCGGACGTTGATTCTCATCGCGCCCATTGCCTGAACGGCGTCCGTATGGCACAAAACCCCGTGCGCATGCGCGATTTCCGCAATTTTCTTTATCGGTTCTATCGTTCCGATTTCGTTGTTCGCATACATGCAGGAAACGAGTATCGTATCGGGGCGGATAGATTTTTCAAGCTCGGTCAAATCGACGAAACCCTCGTTATCGACGTTTAAAAAGGTAAATTCGTAGCCTTCTTTTTCAAGCTCTTTCGCCGTTGAAAGCATTGCCGCATGCTCGATTTTCGTAGTTATTATATGTTTGCCTTTATGGCTTAAGGCTTTGCATATTCCGCGCAAAACCCAGTTGTCGGCTTCCGTTCCGCCCGACGTAAAATAGATTTCGTTAGGTTGCGCGCCGATAAGCTTCGCGATTTCGTCTCTCGCTTCGTCCACGGCTTTCTGAGCGTCTCTGCCCATGCCGTGCTGGCTGTTCGCGTTGCCGTAATACTCCGTGAAATACGGCATCATCTTCTGCAAAACGCGCTCGTCAAGCTTTGTCGTTGCAGCATGATCCAAGTAAATTTCCTTCATTCAAATCACCTTCCAGAACGTTTTTTAAGGTTATTCCGTTGAGAATATCGTTGATACCCTCGAAAAGTCTTTTCCACAGCGCGCTCGACGGGCAGCAACACCCTTTTTTCGAAACGCACCCTATTATCTCCATATTGTCTTCTTCCAAAGCCCTCACGACTTCGCCAATTTTAATTTCGTCCGCGGCTTTTGCGAGCGAATAACCGCCTAAAGCCCCGCGCGTTGCCTTTATCGCTCCTACCGAAAGCAGAATTTTAAGCACTTTCTCGAGATATTTGCTCGATACGCCCGTATATCTTTCTAAATCCTTAGCGGAAAGCGTTTTGTTTTGCGTGCCGAGTATTGTCAATATCTGCACGCCGTAATGCGTTTTTGAAGACAGTTTCATTTTTCCCCGCGTCGCCCGTAATTATTCTCGTTTAGCCACAAGTGATTGTGGCTACGGGGCTTGTTTTTATTTTTATTCCCGCCCGTTTATTACACGGGCGTTTTGTTTAATTCCTACCTGTTTGGTAGGAATTCCGTCGTTATTATAATACCACTAAAAAAAATTGTCAAACATTTTGAAGAAACTTTTCAAAAAAATTATTGCGCGAGGCGTTTTCGCCTCGCGCAATAATTTATGGATAGCCGATAGAAACCTCAACGGAACTCGATTTTCAGGCGTATCTTACGCTTAATTCGTCGTTCTTTTCGTGGCTTATATTGGTATATTAACCCGCGAAAACGCCTCGACTTAAACGCAAGCTACGCCTGAAAATTTGCGGGAACATTGATAAATAAATATATAGGACAACCTTGAAGCCGTATTTTTTAATGATTTATGGTAAAGGCGAGCGAAGTCGTATACAAATACTACGAGGTCGGATTTGCCGTAAAGCATAAAAAAGACGGCTTCAAGGCGGGTTCCGTTGAGGTTTCTATCGGCTTTGGGGGGATTGGGCTGTAATTAAATATCCGCAAGCGGCTGCGGGTTGATTGAAGAAACGTATTTTCTCATCGACTTCGAGGAGAAAAGAAGTACGCCCGCGGCGATATCGATTGCAAGATCGACCATGGTGAACGAGTTGTATGCGATACTGTAAACAAGCGGGTTGTCCATGGTAGACCAGGTGTAGAATACGAAATATCCGCTTACGACGTGCGAAGCATAACGGAACAAAACCGCGATAATCATTCCGACGACTATCTCTAAAATCATGTTTCCTTTAAGAAACTTGAAGTTTTTAGCGATTCCCGCAAGACCCAACGCTCCGAAAGCTATAGGATAATCGAGAAGAACCTGCATCGGCTGATAAATCTGCGGGCTTTGAATAAACTGAAGAACTCCGTAAATCACGCCTGCGAAAATACCTCTTCTCGCGCCGAAAATATATGCGTAAAGCATAAGCGGGAACATGCTGGCAAGAGTTACCGAGCCGCCCATCGGAAGGGAGAAGAACTTAACGTAAGAAAGCGCGAACGAAAGCGCGATGCAAACGCCCGCATACGCGAGGTTTTTAGTCTCCGAAGCCGTTCCTTCGTTTTTGCCGAAAAAGAATCCGAGAGCGAGTATCGCTAAGATCAAAACAGCGGAAATTATGTAATAAAGCGCGCTGTTCTGCGGCTTATAATCGTCGCCCGCGGTGGGAATTACGCACATAACTACTATAAAGAAAATTGCGACAACCGCCAGAGCTATTGCCATAAAGTTGCCGTAAACCTTAGGCGCGCGCTTGTTGAGGATAAGCCCGACAACGGCGGTTATAAGGAACGCGACGAAGAAGCCGACCACAAGGAAAAAGTTTTTGTCGAGTTCGCCTTTAAACTTCATTCTTACGATCTGAAGGTAAAGGATAACCGAGATAAGCGTGACGGCATAGCCGATTACAACGCCTGTCGCAACCTTTTTAAAGCCTTCGAGCGCCTCTTTTTTCTTAAACCATACGATTACGAACGCGATGAGCATAACTGCCGCAAGCGCGAGCGTGAGCCAAAGCGAAAATTCCTGAACGACGCCGATAAATGCCTTTAACGCGTCCTTAGGTTTCATTCCGTATTCGGCAAGCAATTCCAATAAATCTTTCATAACGGAAAACTCCTGTAAAAATTAAAACCCCGTCGCAGAATATGCGTCGGGGCAAAATAAAAATCGCGTTTAATTCCATACAAGCATTACCTTGTCAGGTTCAACGGGTATAATCTCAGCCTTGAAAGACGCTTCAAAGCACCCCAACGAATATGACGATGAACGTTTTTATGGCTCGATTATAGTACGAAATTTTTATAAAGTCAACAAAATTAAGGGGGTATTTTCATTTTTGAGCGGTTTTTTTAATAAATTGTATTATGGATTGTATTATGGAAAAATCACCTCTGCCCCTCGCGGCAGCCAAAACAAATAAACAATATTATATATGCCAAATAGCCTTAAAACGAAAGCACGCCGCAAAACTTTTCAAGCTGGGAGCTTCAAAAGGCGAAGAAGTTAAAATCGAGCGTATTTTCGGGAAATCGGCTTACATAATCGAAGCGGGCGGCGCGAAAATCGCCATAGGGAAAGATATCGCTCAAAAAATATTTGTAATCGAGGAAAATTATGGCGGAAAAGATAAGAAAAAAGCATGTTTTGATTGTCGGCAATCCTAACGCTGGCAAAACCACTCTTTTTAACGCTTTAACGGGCAGAAACGAAAGGGTGGGAAACTGGCACGGCGTTACGGTTGAAAGTTCGTCGGCGGAAAACACGATAAACGGCGTTGAATTTATTTTCACCGACGTACCCGGGATATATTCTCTTAAAGAATACGCCGCAGAAGAGGCAAACGCCGCAAAGACGATTTTCGGCGGCAAATTCGACGCGATTATAATCGTAACAGAAGCAGACAAGCTTAAACGCGGGCTTAAACTTGTGCGCGAATTACGTTCTTTTCATGCGCCGATTTTGCTGTTTATCAACTTATACGGCAGCTTTTCCCGCCGCGGCGGCAGATTAAGCGAAAAAGAGCTTGAAAAAAGCGTCGGCGCGAAAGTTATTTGCGGCGAAGCCGTAAACCGCAAAGACGTTGAGAAAATAAGGGAGTTTTTAACAGGCAATTTATCCGTTTTGCCGGCTGATAACCGCGATTTCGGCTACATTCAGGCAAAGCCGAAGCTTTCAAAGCTTGAAAATCTGCTTGTCGGCAAATTCACCGCTCTGCCGATTTTTGCCGCGATTATGCTTTTCTGTTTCTGGCTCGCCTTCGGGGAATCCTCGCCCGTTTCGCTCATAAGCAGGGCTATAAGTCGATTATTCAACGATTTTATCGGCAATCGGATATATATCGCGCTATATAAAAAGAACTTGTTTTTAGCAAGGCTTATCTCGGAAGGAATCGTGGGAGGGCTTTCGTCTGTCGCGGAATTCATTCCGCAGATAATGACAGTCTCTTTTTGTCTCGACTTTCTCGACCAATCGGGATACATATCGAGATTGTCGGCATACGCGGACGGGTTTTTAAGAAAATTTTCGCTCAGCGGAAGAAGCGTTTACACTTTATCGTCGGGCTACGGTTGCACCGCCGTTTCGGCGATTACGGCAAAAGGGATAGACGACGAAAGGGTTAAACTGCGCGCGGTGTTGTCCCTCCCTTTTGTAAGCTGTTCGGCAAAAACGCCCGTTTATTTTTATATAGCCGAAATCGCTTTCCGCAAATACTCGTTTTTAATAATTTGCGCAGTATATATTCTGTCGCTTATTCTGCCGCTTATTCATTCTCTCATTCTCTCGAAAACGGCGGCAAAAGGAAGCCCCGAACCGCTTATAGAAGAAATTGCGGATTTTAAAATTCCGAAGCTCTCTACCCTCTCAAAATCCTTGCTAAAAAACTTTAAAGAGTTTATAATAAAGCTATCCACGGTAGTATTCGCCGTATCGCTTGCCGTATGGCTTGCGATGAGCGTTTCGCCCGATTTAAAGCTTTTAGCTCCGAACGAGAGTTCTTCGTCCGTTCTCGCGGCGTTCGGAAAACTTCTCGCGCCTGTATTTAAACCGCTCGGACTTGATTGGCGGATTGCCGCCGCGCTTTTTTCGGGAATATTTGCCAAAGAAAGCATAGTTTCGTCGCTTGCGCTATTATACCCCGAAGGTTTGAACCTTTCAATCGCACGGGGGCTTGCGCTCACGGCGTTTTGTTATTTTTACACGCCGTGCATAACCGCTTTATCTGCCTTTTCAAAGACGATAGGCAAAAAATACGCGTTTTTGGCGGCATTATATCAACTTCTGCTCGCAATCGCGGCTATGTATGTTGTATTTTACTTAGTAACCGCTTTCGGCGGATAAATTTTATCGGAAGCGACGAAGAATTTATAGACAATGACTGTTTTTAAAGCACAAAAAGACGGAAAACTTTCCGAAATAATATCAGAAAATTTCAACGGCGCGGCTTCTTATTCGCTTATCATGAAGCTTTTACGCAAAAAAGACGTAAAAATCAACGGAAAGCGGACGGGAAAAGACGAAAATGTTTCACGAGGCGACGAAATCTGCATTTACGCCGACGTTAAAGACGACCGAGCCGAAAAAATTCTGTATGAAGACGAGGACATTCTTGTCGCATATAAGCCCAAAGGCATCACGTCGGAAGATTTTTACGAACTTATAAAACAGAAGCGCGAAAACGCCCGATTTATCCACAGACTTGACAGAAATACGGACGGAATCATGATTTTCGCCCTGACGGAGACGGCAAACGCCGAACTTCTGAAAGGCTTTAAGGAAAGGACGTTCAAAAAATACTACAACGCCGCGGTGTGCGGAAAGTTCGAGCAAAAAAGCGGAACGCTCACGGCATACCTTAAAAAGGACAAGGACAAAGCCGAAGTTAAAATTTTCAAAGAACCTACGGCGGGAGCCGAAAAAATAATCACGAAATATAAGGTTTTAAAAGAAGACGACGAAACGTCTTTAGTCGAAGTCGAACTCGTAACGGGCAAAACCCATCAGATACGAGCGCACCTCGCATTTGTCGGACACCCCGTCATCGGTGACGGAAAGTACGGCTATAAGTCGATTAACGATAAATTTCGAAAAAAAAGTCAGATGCTCACGGCTAAAAAACTCGTACTTAAATTCGATAAATCAAGCCCACTTTACCGGCTCGACGGTAAAACTTTTGAAATATAAAAACCATAATTCACAATTTTTCGCCACTCGATACGGAACAAAGAAATCTTCGAAACGGCGTAAAATATTTCACACGGAGACAAAATGGCAAATACTATGCCCGCTAAAAATAAAATAAGAAGCTTCACGGAAGGCTCGCTGTATAAAAGCATTCTGTTTTTCTCGTTGCCGCTTATGGCATCGCAGATTCTGCAGGTTCTTTTCAACATTTCGGACGTAATCATAGTCGGAAAAGGCATTGCCGATTCTACCGTTCCGGTAGGCGCGGTGGGATCTACAAGCACGCTTTTAACCCTTTTCACCGGTTTTCTGATAGGCTTAGGCGCGGGAATCAACGTAAAAGTTGCGCAATATCTCGGCGCGAACAAAGATGACGACGTTAAAAAAACCGTAAACACCGCGCTTATTTTAAGCGTATGTATGGGTTTGATCATTTTTGCGGCATCGTTTTTCTTCGCCCGCGGAATGCTCGAACTTTTAAAGACAAAAGACGAACTTTTAGACAAAGCCGTTATATATCTTAAGATATATTCGTGCGGAATGCCCGCCCTGGCGATTTTCAATTACGGGAACGGCGTTTTAAGCGCGGCGGGAGACACAAAACGCCCGCTTATCTACCTCACGATTTCGGGTCTTTTAAACATTGCGCTCAACTTGTTTTTCGTTCTCAGGTGCGGTTTGGACGTCGAGGGCGTTGCCTTGGCAAGCGTAATCACGCAATACCTTTCCGCAATCGCGGTAACCGTAAGGCTTTTAAACGTTAAGGGCGCACACAAACTCGAGTTCAAGGGCTTTTCCGTAGACAAGAAAAAGACAGGCGAAATTTTGGGTCTGGGAATCCCCGCGGGGCTTCAGAACGCCGTTTTTTCCGTCGCAAACATGTTTATTCAGGTTGGCATAAACTCCTTTCCGTATAAAGAAGTTACGGGAATCACCACGGCAATGAACATCGACACCGTTATATATAACGTCATGGCGGCGTTCAACACGGCTTGTTCGACGTTCATCGGGCAGAACTACGGCGCGGGCAAAAAGAAGCGGGCTTTGCGGTGTTATTTCGTCACCACTCTTTACGCCTGCATAGCGGGATTAGTTTTAGGCGCATTCGCGGTTTTTAAAGGAGACCTCATCTTGGCTTTATTCGACCCCGACCCCGAAGTTATCGCGGCGGGCATGGAAAAGATGAAAATTATGGGATTTTCATTCTGTCTTGCGCCGTTTATGGACAACACGATAGCGGCTTCCCGCGGGATAGGCAAAAGCCTTGTCCCCACGATTATGGTCATTTTAGGCTCGTGCGTATTCAGAGTTATCTGGATATTTACGATTTTCGCGCAAATCGGAACGATAGTTTCGCTCTTTCTCCTCTACCCGATATCCTGGGCAATAACGGCTATTGCCGAGATAATTTATTTCGCCATCGCATTTAAAAGAACAAACTTCGCGCCGAAAACGGATATCGCCGTTCTCGAAGCCGACACCGATACTCATTAACAATAAAACACGCTTTTCTCTTAACAACGAATTTCTTTACACGGAAAATACTTCGTTTAAGACTATATGAATTTTATTGGATATATACGATTAAAAAAGGGGTACCCGAATGAATTATCAAAAAAACAAAAAGAAAATCATACGCGAACTTTTGCAAAGCTCCGATAAAGATCTTACCGACGAAGAACTTATCGATGAAATTTTAAGCACAAACGTTACGGAATCGTCAAACAAAAACGAAAAGGCGTCGTTCGGACAAAAAGCCGCCGACGCCGTTGCGAAATTTGCGGGCAGCTGGGCGTTTATTTTCAGTTTCGTCGCCGTCATGGCTATATGGATGATTTTAAACGTTCTTCTTGCCGCACACGCTTTCGACGCTTACCCGTTCATACTTTTAAACCTCGTTCTTTCATGTATAGCCGCAATCCAAGCTCCGCTTATAATGATGAGTCAGAACAGACAGGAAGCAAAGGACAGAAAACGCGCCGAAAACGACTACCGCGTTAATTTAAAAAGCGAGTTCGTAATCGACGAATTGTACAGAAAACTCGAGCAGGTTTCCGAGAATCAGAAGAAGATTCTTAAACTTCTCGAAAAACCGTCCGATACCGATAAAAAAGACGACTGATCGTCGATTTTATCTCCCGCAAAACGCGTAAATACCGACGTTTACTTATCGGTTTTAACTCGGCTATGAACAATTAAACGATAAAAATATATATCTGTTATAAATCATATAACGTAACGTGCGGGCGAGAATTTTTTCGATAAATTCTCGCCCGTCTTGTTTATATTATAATTTCATGTTTCCGCGATAAGTTTTGTGCGTTTTATTTTATCGTTTTGGCTTTAATATCCGATATGCAAAAATCGCTTTTCTATTTCCGATATAGAAAAGACGTATATCGATTTCAGATACGCAAAAAAATCCCGCCGCTTTGCAGCGGGATTTTTAAGAGTTTATTTAACTAAACCATAAATAATTTTCAGCTTGCGCTTTAAAATTATTTAACGATCTTAGCAACAACGCCCGATCCAACGGTTCTGCCGCCTTCACGAATAGCGAAACGAAGACCTTCTTCGCATGCGATAGGAGTGATAAGCGTTACATCGATAGTGACGTGGTCGCCGGGCATAACCATTTCAACGCCTTCGGGAAGTTTGATGGTTCCGGTAACGTCGGTAGTTCTGAAATAGAACTGAGGTCTGTAGTTGTTGAAGAAAGGAGTATGTCTTCCGCCTTCTTCTTTAGTAAGGACGTAAACCTGTCCGCTGAACTCGGTGTGAGCGTGAACGGAACCGGGCTTTGCAATAACCTGTCCTCTTTCGATACCGCTTCTGTCGATACCACGAAGAAGAGCGCCGACGTTATCGCCTGCCTGAGCTTCGTCAAGAGTCTTTCTGAACATTTCAAGACCGGTTATAACGGAAGTGGTGGGCTTATCCTGAAGTCCTACGATTTCAACGGGATCACCAACGTGTGCAACACCTCTTTCAACTCTTCCGGTTGCAACGGTACCACGACCACTGATCGTGAATACGTCTTCTACAGGAAGAAGGAACGGCTTAGCGTCGTCTCTTTCGGGAGTGGGGATGTAGTTATCGATAGCATCCATAAGTTCAAGAATGCATTTGCATTCGGGAGCAGCAAGTACTTCTGCATCGGGGCAACCCGAAGAAGCCTTTTCCAAAGCCTTAAGAGCGGAACCTTTGATGATAGGAGTATCGTCGCCGGGGAATCCGTACTCATCGAGAAGTCCTCTGACTTCCATTTCAACGAGTTCGAGAAGTTCGGGATCGTCTACCTGGTCGCATTTGTTAAGGAATACGATGATGTAAGGAACGCCTACCTGACGAGCAAGAAGGATGTGTTCTCTGGTCTGCGGCATCGGACCGTCTGTAGCGGCAACAACAAGGATTGCGCCGTCCATCTGTGCAGCACCGGTAATCATGTTCTTAACGTAGTCTGCGTGTCCGGGGCAGTCAACGTGTGCATAGTGACGTTTGTCGGTTTTATACTCAACGTGAGCGGTATTGATTGTAATACCTCTTGCTTTTTCTTCGGGTGCTTTATCGATCTGATCGTATCTCATCTTCTCTGCGTCACCCTTGCAAGCCATAACCATCGTGATTGCAGCGGTCAAAGTAGTCTTGCCGTGGTCAACGTGTCCGATCGTACCAATGTTTACGTGCGGTAAACTTCTGTCAAATTTTGCTTTTGCCATAGTTGTTT
>JAJWOJ010000001.1 GCA_021635425.1 Clostridiales bacterium
CAGTGAGATAACTTGTATCATCGTTAAATAAAATACGAGGAGAAACGATGATAAGAAAAATATTTTTTTCGTTATAAATAAGTTCGGATACTCTGAAAATTGAGCCGCCAAAAAAACGGGACGGACGAGCAAAACGCTCGTCCGTCCCGTTTTTTGGTTGTCATCAGAGAATTAAACAGGGAGCGGCAACCCCTGAGGGGTACAAAAGAAAAATTAAATAGAGGGCGGCAACCCTGAGGGTTACAAAAGAAAAAATAAATAACGGGCTATAAGTTGATTATCGGCGGTTTTTGCTCGTCATCGGCTTATTTTTCGCTTATTCGGTTTTTTTCGATCAGCCCTTTTTTGCTTTGTCCTTTATTTTCGCTTTCGCCATCGAACCGAGCGTCTTGCGGTATGCTCCCGGGGTCATGTGCGTAAATTTCGCGAAACTGCGGTTGAAATACGCGTCGTCTATATATCCGACTTCTTCGGCTATTTCTTTTATCGGTTTGTCGGTTGCGACGAGTAACGTTGCGGCGGTCATCATCCTTTTTTCCTGAACGTATTGTTTTGGCGATTTTCCGAACTGTTTCGTGAAGAGATTTGAAAAATAAATTTTACTTAAAAAAACGAGTTTGCAAAGTTCGTCGTTTTCTATTTTTCCCGAAAGATTATCGTCTATATATTGAAGTACCGGCATGAAACGCGCTTTTTCTTTTGATTCGGCAGCGTGTTCGCTTCCGATAAAGAATTTTGCGAAAAGATAGCTTAAAAGCCCCGTGGCGGCGGCGTTTTTAGCCGTTGCTTCGGGGTGAGAGCCTTCGGAATATCCGAGAATTTTTTTAAAAATCGGCACGTCGGCTTCCTCGGCGGGATAAGAAAACACTTTTTCCGCCGTTTCGAGATAGCGGGCAAGCCCTCTTCCCACGGTGAAGTGTATCCATATATGGTCGAGAGTTTCCGTTATAAGTTTTACGCTTTTTATCGAAAATGCGGGGATAAAATAGATATTTCCTTTTTTAAGGCGCATGCTTTTATCCGAGAGAATAATATCCGCTTCGCCGTCCGCTATATAGTACACCCTATAGTACGGGAAAAACCCGACGAACTCGTTCCAGGTGGAATTGACCACCGCGCGCCCCGTTTCGGTTATTTCCGTTTGAAAAAATATGCTTTTGTCGATAATATTTTCGCTCATACGTGCATTGTATCATAGCGGGGAACAATTGTCAAACGCGGCAATGTAAATTACCGATAAGGCAATGTAAACAGCTTGCATAAGTCTTGTCAAGCAGACCTAAGAAAATTGTAAAAAATATGTAAATCTGTAAAAAGTACAATTTTTTCTTTATAAATTGCATTGCAATCTTTAAAATTGTGATTTACAATTAAATCGCAAAATTGTAATAAGGGGCTGGAAAATCTAATAAGGGTAGGAAAGGAGAATAAAATGAAAAAGATTTTTTGCATGATTCTGGCTTTCGCAGTCTCGCTGGGGTTTATGGCGGGTTTCGGCAGAACGTATGCGCGCGCGTCTGTCGACGCCGGCGGAACGATTGAAAATAAATTCGTTGCGGAAGCTCTTACGGTTCTTGAAATCGACAACGAAGCTTCGGTTAAGGAAGCGGACGAAGAAAATTTCGACGTTGCGATAATGAAATTCACCCTGACAGGCGAAATTGCGGATAGCGACGGAAACGCGATTGCGAACGCGGCGGAGCTTGCCGCTAAGCTTTCGGCAAAAGGCGTCGCGCTTGTTTATCGTATAGACAACTCCGTAATTCTCGAGGCGTTCAGAAGGTTTTACGAGGCGAGCGGGCTTAAAGACGTAGCGGTCGCTTCGTCGGCAAGTTCTGTTTTAATCGACGCCGCGGAAATTAAAAATCTTAACGCATACTATATAGCGGAAGACGTTTCGGACAGAACCGCGGCGGCAGGCGCGATAACTCAGGCAAACGCGTTCGGCGCGCAGACGATTATTTTAGAGGGCGAAACAAATTACGATACGGTGAGATATATCCAGTCGAGACTCAAATCGGTGTGGGTGAAGACGGGAAGCGACAAAATCTCCGCGGCAAACGCTTTATCGCTCGGCGCATACGGAATAATTTCCTCTTCGGTTAAGAATCTTAACGAAGTCGTTTTGCAGATTTCGGGCGCGGTTAAGAGCGAAAACGGCTATATCCTGGGCAGAAGCCCTTATATAATAGCTCACAGAGGACTTACTACGGTTCACACCGAAAATACCGTGGGAGCAATCGTAGACGCGGCTCAAGCGGGAGCGAATCACGTTGAAATCGATATCAGAAAGACAAAAGACGGGCAAATCGTTCTTCTTCACGACGACGATATCAGATACGCGATGAGAAACGCGGACGGCTCGGCGGCGAGCGGAGCCGTAAGCAATATGACTCTTGCGGAGCTTAAAGCTCTCAAAATGAGCGACATGACTTCCGAAATCGCCACGATAGACGAGATTTTCGAAGCCGCGCTTACAAAAGACGCCGAAAATCTTATTTTAATTATAGAAATTAAGGGGCAAGAACCGGAACTCGTAAGCCTTTTTGCTCAAAAAGTAAATCAATATAATATAGCGGACAGAATAGCGGTTATTTCTTTCTATCCCGCGCAGATTCTGCGCATGCGTTCCGAACTTCCCGAAGTTCCCACGTCCGTTCTGCTTTACACCGCGAGCGGAGCTAATGCGGTTGAGCAGGCTAAGGCCGTGAAGAGCGGCGTTGACATGCAGTTCAACGGCAAGGGCGGAATGAAAGCTTATTACGGCGAAGGCGGAACAAAGGAAGCTTACAATACGGCATACGCTTACTTTGCAAAACGCGGTTTGTCCCTCTGGCTTTGGACTTATGAAGCGGACAGCATGAAAGAAGCCGTGAAAAACGGCGTTACGGGCATCACGACCAACGACCCCGTAACTTACACGGCGGACGAAATCGAAGCGTTGACCCCGAGCGACGTTACGGAAGTTGACGAACTTCCCGCAAACGGAGCGGAAGTAACTATAAAAGCAAAAACTTATAAAGGCAAAGAAAAGGACGTTAAGGCAAACGTAGTCGTTCTCGAAAGAAACGACCAAACGGTTAAAGCCGTTCTTTGTTACGATTCGGGCGCGTTCGGGCTTTCGAGCAAGGTCGTAACCTTCAAAAAGATTGAGAAAACCGAATCGACCGGCGGAAACGGCGAAAAGAAAGGTTGCGGCGGCTCTGTCGGCGGCGTGGCGACGCTTTGCGGACTTGCGGCTATTGCGGCTGTAACGCTTATGAAAAAGCGCGAAGACCGAAAATAACGGCAATAAGGCGGTAAATACTTAAAATCGCAGATAAAAACCGAAAAAAGCAGACTAGTCTGCTTTTGCTTGAAAAGCAAAAGCAAGGCTTTTATAAGAGAAAAATAACGGAGGAATGAAGATGAAAATTTTAAAATCTTTACTGTGCATTGCCATGGCGGGAACCATGCTTGCGGTTGCGGCTTGTTCGGGCGGCGGATCCGATTCGACCTCTTCTGGCGGCGGCGAAAGCGCATCTCAAAGCGAAAAAGGAGAAATCGACATGAAGAAATTTCCGCTTTACGACAAGAATTACGAAAACCTCGCTTACGACGAGGACGATTACAAAAACGCGATGAGCGCGCCTTATTGGAAGGGTAACGTTATGCATAACGAATTATCTCTCCCCATTCTTTACGAAAACGGCGAGGTTTACGCGAAATTATATTACGCTCCGACGAAAGTTTTCGCCGTTAAGGATCAGAAACTCGAAAAAACTTACGAAGAAGGCAAGGATTACGTTGTGGATAAAGAGAACAAAAAGCTCGTTATCCCGAAGGGGTCTTCTATTCCCGCCCTTTACGAAAAGGCGGACGAAGGCGAAAATCCGCCCGAAGGCTTCGCTTACACGACGGGCATGCCGAACAACATAGATCTTTACACGATATGGAACCTCGGAACGGGAAACTTCGTATACACCGAAAGCGCGTATTTCTACGGCAAATATCTTTCGGTTTCGTATGCGTACGACGTCGAAGAACTCGATACTTCGGTGTTTGCGAAATACGACGCCACGACGCTTACTGCCGTCAGGAACAAACTTAAAAACGGCGAGGAAATAAGCCTCGTCACTATAGGCGACAGCATTACGGAAGGATGTTCTTCTACGGGCGACAATCTTCACGTCGCGCCGAACACCCCATGCTATGCGAAACAAATCAAAACCGAACTCGAAAGGGTTTACGGCGCGAAAGTTAAGCTTACCAACATAGGTAAGGGCGGAAGCGAAAGCAAATGGCCGCTTTCGGGCGAGGGAAGCGCCGCGCTCGGAAAAGCAAAAGAAGCCGCTCCCGACCTTTGCATAATCGCATACGGAATGAACGATTCTTCTTCGCAGGTTTCGCCTGTGGCTTACGACGATAATATCCGTTCGATAATAAGAGAAATCAAAAACGTTTCGGAAAATTGCGAGTTTATCCTCGTAAACAGCTTTCCGTGCAATCCGTTGTACGAAAGAGACGCTACGCTTTTCGACGGATATCTTAAAAAACTCAACAAAATAGCGGCGGAAGACGAAGGCGGTCATATCGTCGTCGCGGATATGCAGAAAGTGGGTAAATATTACATGCAGACGAAGAAATACTGCGAAATTTCGTCCAGCAACGTAAATCACCCCAACGATTTCCTCCACAGAGTTTACGCGATGAATATCGTTTCGACTATCTGCGATTACAAAAATATCAAATAAAAACTAAGGCTGTAATTTCAGTCAAGGGAGAAAAAATATGAAAAAATCATTCAAACTTTTATCGCTTATATTGGCGATAGCTTGTTCTCTGGCGTTTGTCGGCTGCGGAAACAATAACGGCGGCAATAGCGGCAATAGCGGTAACGGCGGCAACAGCGGCAAGCCGTCCGACGGCGGAAAAGCGGCTTACACCGTAGATTTCGATCTTCCCGCAACGACCGAAACTTCCCTTAAGATATCTATCCCCGATAACGAGCCGGAAAAGAAGAAGATCAACGCGATGATCGAGGCTTTCAACGCGAAATACCCGAAAATCACGATAACCACTTCCACGTTTACCATCGACAGTTATGCCACGACCATTGCTCAGCAGGGTAAAGCGGGGCTTTTGGCGGATATCGTCTGGTGCAATTCCTCGAACTTCTTCGTTCCCGTTGCATACGGCTATGCGCTTAACCTTAACGATTACGTCAAACAGGCAAAGGAAGCGGGCGCGTTCGATTATGAAAAGGATTTTACCGAAGCGTTCGGAAAAATGGGTAAGTCGGGCGGAAGCCTTTACGCAATCGCTCGTTCTACCGATAGCGTAGTAACTTTCTACAATAAAGAAATTCTCAAAGCGGCGGGCGTTGACCTTTCCGTTTTCAAAAACGGTTGGACGTGGTCGGATTTTCTTTCCGTATGCGAACAGCTCAGACAGTATTACGATAAAAACGGACAGAAAAAAGCATATCCTATCGACGCGAATATCGGTTGGGAATCGGTCGGTTATCCTATAATCAAAGCTCTCGGCGGCGAAGTATTCAACGAAAAAGGCGAGTTCTGCCTTACCAAAGAAGTTTCGGATAAGGTTTACGCGTTTATTCGCGAACTCGTAGAGAAGAGATATATTCCTTCCGAAAACGATTCGGTAACGAGCTTCGAGTCGGGAACGGGCGCGATGCTTTTCCAGTCGGCTTCGCTCGACGTTTATCAGTCCAAGGCTACTCACGCCGACAAGTTCGACGTGGTATCCTTCCCGCTCATCGGCGAAAATCCTCAGATCGGCTTCGGCTTTGCGGGATATTTCGTAAACGACGCGGTAAGAAACAACAGAAACAAACTCAATGCCGCGCTCGCGTTCATGACCTATCTCATGAGCTATGACGGACAGCAGGTTATGGCAGAGAAAGGCGGACTTAACCTTCCTTCTATCAGAAACGACCTTTCCGAAACCAATCCCGACGCTAAATGGTGCGTTCAGTATAAAGATAAATTCAACGTTGCCGCATATACTTACGGCGGTTCGTACAAAGTAGGCGTGGATTTCCTTCAGTACGTTAAACCCACGCTTGCAAACGCTGTAATCAAAGCTCTTAACGGCTACACGGGCAGCTATTGCATTGATAAAGATAAAACTGCCGACAAGGCTTATAATCTCTTTAAAGCGGAAATAGAGGAAGTCCTGGAAGATGTATAATAAAAAGTCGCTTTCTTTCGGGGAAAGGACGAAAAAATTCTGGCGCGACAATCGCGAGGGGTGGATGTTCGTCCTTCCCCTCGTAATCGGGCTTGCCGTGTTCACGGCTTATCCGATGTTTCAGTCGCTCGTATATTCGTTCCACCGTTATAAAGGTACGGATTACATTTTTAACGGCTGGACGAACTATAAGCACATACTGACGAAAAACAGAGATTTTTGGGGCGTTGTGGGAAACACTTGTTTCTATGCGTTCGTGAGCGTGCCGATAGTTCTCGTTTCGAGCTATCTCATCGCAACGCTCGTAAATCAGAAAGTCAAAGGCGTGGGTATTTTCAGGGTGATTTACTATTTGCCTTGCGTAATCCCCGGCGTCGTCGGCGGGCTTTTGTGGAAGGATATCTTTTCGCAAAACGGTATTTTCAACCAGTTTCTTTCTCTTTTCGGCGCGCATTGCGATTTCTTCGAAAGCGGAAACAAATTCGTTGCGATACCTTCGATATTCCTCATGAATATGTGGGGCATAGGCGGCGGAATGATATTGTGGCTTTCGGCGTTCAAATCGATCCCTGCGCAGCTTTACGAGGCGGCGGAAATCGACGGAGCGGGGAAAGTGAAATGTTTCTTCAACATAACTATTCCCATGTCTGCGCCGATGATATTCTTCAACGTGGTAACGATGCTTATCGGAACGCTTCAGTATAACGGAACGCTCACCTATGCGCCGAACGGCGGCGAAGGAAAGGACGGATCGCTGTTTATGTACGCCGTTCTCATTTACGAAAAGGCGTTTCAGGAACTCAGCTTCGGTTATGCTTCGGCTCTTGCGTGGTTGCTTCTTGTTTTCGTTCTTGCCCTCACGGGCTTGCTCTTCTTCCTCAGAAGATTTATGTACAGCGGGGAGGATAACTAAGCCATGGCGACAGCGAATTTAACAGTGAAAAAAACAATGTCCGCAAAGACGAGCGCGGCGATATATAAGGTCGTCTGCTACACGCTTTTAGTGTTGTTTGCGATTATTCTTATATTCCCCTACGTCTTTATGGTAAGCAAAAGCCTTATGACCCCCGAGGAAGCGATAAGCCCCAAAACGGTGCTTTTCCCCGCTTCTCCGCAGTGGGTAAACTACGCCGAGATATTGAAAGACAGCGGTTACGGAATGGCGTTCGTGCATACGCTCGAGGTTATCCTCTTCAACTCGATCGCGGTTCCTCTTTCGGCAACTTTCGTTGCGTTCGGCTTTGCGAGATTCAAATTCTTCGGCAAGAACTTCCTTTTCATGTTCATGCTCTCGACGATGATGCTTCCCGCCGTCGTAACGCAGATATCTCTGTACGTTTTATACAGCAAGATAAACTGGCTTAACACCCTGCTTCCGCTCACGATCCCGAACGTCACGGGCGGCGGAGCGATATATATCTTCCTTGCGCGCTCGTTTATTCAAAGTCTTCCGAAAGACATCGACGACGCGGCGAAGATTGACGGCGCAGGACCTATAAGAAGATATGCGGCGATAACCCTTCCTCTTTTAAAGCCCGTGATAATTTATATCGTCATCAACGTTTTCAATGCGGCATGGGGCGATTATTACGGTCCGCTCATCTGGAAGCTCGACGAATCCTTCCCCGACACGCTCGCATATAAGGTGTTCTACCTCATTACAAGCGGCGCGGTCGGTAACGACAAAACAAACATTCGTATGGCGGCGGGCGTTATAATGAGCGTGGTTCCCGCGGTCTTGTTCTTCATCTTCCAGAAGCAACTCATCGAAGGCGTTGCGATGGACGGTCTGAAAGGATAATAGCAAAGATATATCATTGAGGAAAATTATGAAAGATAAATTAAAGAAAACGGCATGTTTATGCATGTCCGCGGCGATGCTTTTCGCGGCGACGGCTTGCGGTGATTCGGGTAACGGCGGAAACACGTCTTCGGGCGGCGGCACCTCGGCAAGCGAATCGACGACGGATAAGCTCCCTAACGATAACAGATATTTAACTCCGCAGGAGTACAGTATCGCAAATCTCACCGCGATCGACGATTACGGCAGAACGGTTACCGTCAAAGACCCGAATAACGACTCAAAAAAATATCTCGGAATGTTCTATTTCGCCTGGCTCGGAAGTCAGGGAAGTACGGGCGTTTACGACGTAACGAAGCTTGAAAGGGATAATCCCGACGCTCTTTACGACCCGACGAACACCACCGATTCTCCCGCATGGCAGTTCCATTTCAACAGCGAACCGCTTTTCGGCTATTATTCGATGAAAGACCCGTGGGTTATCACCCGTCACATCGAAATGCTCACTTTCGCGGGTGTGGATTACGTGCTTTTCGACTTCACGAACGCCGTGACGTATAACGACGTCGTTCAGCTCTTTTTGGAGACTGCGAAGAAATTTAAAGATCAGGGCTGGAACGTTCCGAAGGTAGGGTTTTACACGAACAGCTATTCGCTCAATACCTTAAACACCGTTTACAACAGATTTTACGCAAACGGTCAGTATGACGACATGTGGTTCCGTTTCGACGGCGACCAAAGACCCGTTATCGTAGGCGTATCCACGGCGAACGGCGGCGCAACCGATCAGACGGACTCGTCGCAGTTTATTTCGACGGACAGCGACGTGTATAAATTCTTTAATTTCTATGAGTCGCAGTGGCCGTCTTCTTCAAATAAAAATCAGGAGAAGGGCTTCCCCTGGATGCAGTGGGGCGACCCCGTTCCCAACGAGAACGGATTCATTTCCGTTTCGGTCGCTCAGCACTCCGCGGCAAGCGTTTTCTTCTCAGATCAGCTCATGAACTCTTCGAGAGGATTCAACGGCAAGGGCGGAAAGGAAACCGACTGGAAGAAAGGCGCGAATTTCCAATGGCAGTGGGATACGGCTTTTGCTTACGACAAAGTCGGATTGGTTAAAAACATCTTTATAACCGGCTGGAACGAATGGACGGCTATCAAATATCCGTCGGGCAAATATCACACCGACGCCAACAGATGGCTGGGCATTCCTAACGGCGCGAGTGGTTACACCGGTAAAGAAGTGTGGTTCGTGGACGATTACGATGCGGAATATTCGAGAGAAGTGGAGCCGGGCAAAGAATACGGCGACGGATTCTACATTCAGCTTGCTTCAAACGGCAGACAATTCAAGATGAACGACGCTAAAAAATACAACATGAAGAAAAAGACCATTGCCGACATCTCCGATTTCTCGGCATGGAAAAACGTCTTCGTGGAATATGCCGACTTTGCGGGCGACGCTATCGCGCGTGACGGCGAAAACGCGGCAAACGTTCCCCATTCTTATACGGACAACTCCAACCGTAACGACATTAAGACGATAAAAGTCGCTCATAACGACGAATATCTCTATTTCTACGTCGAAACGGCGGACGACATAACCGAATATAACGGAACGGATACCAACTGGATGAATATTCTCATTTCCGCGGGAAACACCGAAACTTCGTTCGCGGGCTTCAATTATATCGTAAACCGTTCGGTTTCGAATGGAAAAACTTCGATAGAGAAGTGCAGCGCGAAAGGTTTCAACTGGACTAAGTCGGGCGAGGGCGAAATAGCCGTTTCGGGCAATAAAATGGCTGTTAAAATTCCGCTTTCCGCACTTGGTCTCACGGCGGATAACGTAGAGGTTTCGTTCAAGGTCTGCGATAACGTTCAGCATCCCGACGATATTCTCGATTATTACGTCACGGGCGACTCTGCTCCTATCGGCAGATTCGGTTACGCTTACGGCAAATAAGCCGCGTAAAAACACGGCTTTCGGCGGCGGATAGCTGCAAATTCGCGGCAAACCGCTTATAAATCAGGAAATAAATCGGGTTCAAACCGATTTCAGGAGGAAAAATATGAAAAGGAAAATGGCAATGGTCTTAATGACCCTGGTTATGGCTGTGTCGCTCGTATTCGGAATGACTACGATAGCTCAAGCCTCAACCGAAATAGCATGGCCTGAAACGTTTACGTCTTCGGCATGGAGCGGTGCAACCGAGCTTCGCCTTCCTACGAACTACGGCGATTTCAACGGAGGAGACCTTAATCCTACGGCAGAAAATCTCGGAAAAGTAAGAATTACGAGAGGCGAAACGGTATACAAAGCTTCCAACGTTTACGGTTGGAATAACAAACTCACGTTCTATTTCAACAATACGGGTTACAACGGACAGGCGGCTCAGAGAGGCGATATTCTCACGGTCGACGCGGGATTCGCTGTTTCGAAAAACGGTAACGAATATAACTGCACAAACGGAAAGAATTATATTTTCACGGGTACTGCCTGGGTAGACGGAACCGAACTTCCTCAGGAAGCGGAAGCGTTTGTTCTCGGAGACGTTTCTTCGACGAAAGGCGCGCAGATAGAGATTGCAAGCACTCAGCTTTTAACGGGCGGCGACGAAGCCGAACTTACGGTAAATGCGGCAACTAATATTTCTATGACTGCTGCGGACGGCGAAGTTTACACTCCCAGCCACATCAGACAGATTGTTTCGAGAAAGACTTTCAAGCTTTACTTCCTTAATGCAAACGGAAACGGAAAGAAATATTCTTTCGATTCTGCTGCAAAGGGCGACCTTCTTACTATAAAGAAAGGCTTTGCGATTAAAGGAAATTTCAATCTCGAAGCTAAAGAAGATATCAATTATATTTATACGGGTGCCGCTTGGATTCAAGGAGCAGAACTGCCCGTAGAGAAAGGCGAAATGACCGTTACGAAATTCGGTATGACGAGTTCTCACGGCAAAACCGACGCACTTCTTTATATCAACACCGACGCGGAAAATACGACCGACTTCGGCGACGCGGATAAATCTTATCCGAGAGGATTCGTAACGTTTACGTTTGCGGACGGCACCGTCGGCGACGTATGGTATGCGAGAATCTGCAAAGACGAAGTAAGGCTTTTCGTTCGTAACAAAAACGGACAGGGCAATCTTAACGCAAAGAGCCTTGCAAGAGGGGATAAATTCGTTATCAAAACGGGTTTTGCGATCTCTTCCGACGGAGCAACCGAAGTTAAGGCAGACCTTAATTATATTTACACCGGTTCGGAATGGATTTCGGGAACGGAACTTCCTAAGGAAGCCGAAGAGTTGGTTCTCGGAGACGTTTCCGCATTCTTTGTTTCGGGTACCCAGATTGAAATCGGTTGTACCGTATTCACGGGCGGCGACGAAAAGGATTTAACGGTAGAGAACGCAGATAAAATCGTTCTTACCGATACGACGGGAAAGACTTACGCTTCAAGTCACAGAAGACAGATTCCTTCGAGAAAAGCGTTTAAACTCTATTTCAATAATACAGGTTATTCGTTCGACTCTGCACAACGCGGAGATAAACTCGTTATAGGAGCGGGCTTCGCTATTAAAGGCGACTACAATTATGTTGTAAAGAGCGATATAACGTACTTGTATACGGGAACGTGTTGGGTTAAAGCGACTGAACTTCCCGCAGAGAAAACAGAACTCAAAGTCAACAGCATTACCGCAGGCGTAGGCGTTTCGGGAGAAAATAGAGGCGACGCTCTCGTATATGTTAATACCGATTCTTCAAGCGACGTAAACAACGGCAATGCAGACGTTGCCGAACTTCGCAATTTCGTAAGATATACGTTTGCGGGAGAGAAGGTTGCGTACGGAAACGTATGGTATGCGAGAGTCAACAAAGCCGAAGCGAGATTCTTCGTTCGTCAGAAAGATAACGCGGCGTTGAATATGGCTGTTTCCGACATAGCGAAAGGCGATAAATTTACCGTAAAAAAAGGTTTCTCTATCGGCAACGCCGAAGTTAAAGCGGACGTTACCTATATTTTCAACGGAAACATATGGGTTGACGAAGCCGATTACGTCGATTACAGCAAATTCACCAAGACGGGTATCGTTGCGGACGAAACCGAAATCACTCTTTATAAGGGCGATAAATTCGTAGTCCCCGCTCTTCATTACACTTACAAGGAAGAAGTTAAGGTTCCCGAGCTTGTCGAAGAAGAAGTTACCGTCGAGAACGCTCCCGATATGAATACGGTAAACGAAGACGGTTATGACGTAACGCTTAAAGCAGGCGGGTTCTCGCTCACGTTAAAGGTTAAAGTTCTTGCAACCACGGATATTTCCGTGTCGAACGTAATCGCAGATCTTGCATGGAACAGAATTCAGGTTATAACCACTTCCGGAAACGAAGCTAACAACACAGCTTCGCAGAAAGAATATCTCGGATATTTCTCTTATATGAGAAACGGCGAGGAACTTACGATAGACAACTATATCACTCTTACCAAAAACTATGCGCTCGACGTTATGGTTGACGGTAATCATCTTATTTCGGGCGGAGTAAGCGGCATTAAGGTCGGCGATACTCTCACGATAAAGAAAGGTCTCCCGGGTGTTAACGGCGAAAGACTCGCAGAAACAGTAACTTACGTTTACAACGGATCTCAGTTCGTAGTTCTCGTAGAACCCGAAACGTTCGAACTCGCGGAAACTTCGGCAACGGTGTTCATCAACGTTACAAAAAAAATCGTCGTTAAAGACGACGATAAGGTAACCGCGGTTTACTCTTACGTTTCCGATCATCCCGAAATCGCAACCGTTTCTCCTTACGGCGTTATCACGGGCGTTAAGGAAGGTACGGCAAAGATTACCGTTTCTTACAAGAACCTTGCGAAAGAGCTGACTGTTACCGTTAAGCCCGAACCCGCGAAAACGGGTATCGAAATCGTAACCGATATCACGAAATTCTATGTCCCCGTTTCCACAACCGAGGCTCCCACGTCGTTTGTCAAGGCGGGTTACACTCTTAAAGCCCGTTACGTTTACGAAGGCGGAGAATACGGCGAAGAGTTCGATGTAACCGAAGATCAGATCGGCGAAATAGATTATACGACGGCGGGCAACTACGACCTTACCGTAACCGTAGGCGAGTTTAAGTCGGCAGTAAACGTCGAAGTTTATAACTACAGAGAGGTTACTTCTTTCAATACGCTCGGCGTAAGCGGATATGATATCAACGACGACAGAAACGCTTCGGGAACCTGGAACGGTCACATGATAATAAGCATGTCTTCCGTATCCACAAGCGCGGGCAATCTTCTTTCCACCGCCTCCTGCGAGACGATGAGCGAATATATCGTTTACACGACCGCAGACGGCAAAACTTACTACGGCAAAGGCGATAAGGACAAGGAAATCGATGACAGAATAGGTCTCTGGCAACTCGGCACGAACCTTCTTATCATGATTAAACCCGAAGGCGCAACCGCTAACCTCGGTTACGGCAGCGAAGATCACTGGAAGAAGGACGCTCAGCATCCTTACGTCCCCATTTACAAACTCGGAGATAAGATTACCTTCAAGAAAGGTATGCCTATCTACGCTTGGAAGGGCGCGTTGGACGGAAGCAATAAGCCGCTTGAAGGCGCGGGATGTCTCATCGTCGAAGGAATAGTAACCGAAGATATCGTTTACTTCTGCTATGAAGACAACGGAACGAGCAGTCTCTGGATGATTTATAAGGAATACACCGGTTTCACCGTAACGGCGGAAAAGACCATGTCGCTCGGAACGGCAAGCCCCGCGGGTGCGGTTAAAGTTCCCGCAGACGCTACGACGGGTACGTTCGCTTACGTTTCCGATCATCCCGAAATCGTTTCCGTAACCAAAGACGGCAACATGCTTGCGGAAAAAGTCGGCACGGCAACAATAACTATCACCCTGACGGGCGGCAAAGACGCGGACGGCAACGATCTCGCTCCTATCGTAAAGACTATCAAAGTTACCGTTAAAAACGGAATCAAGAGCATCTCGGGCAAGATAACCGTTCAGAAAGACGCTCAGGTCAACCTCGGAGATTACGAAATTACCGTTAAGTATTCCGACGGGTCGGAAGTTAAGGTTAAGCTTGACGACGAAAGAGTCGTCGTTGAAGATATCGACGCTTCCACGGTCGGAACCACAACGGCAAACATTCTCTTCAACGACGGAACCGAACAGAAGAGAGGAACGATTACCGTTGAAGTAGTTGAAAAAACAGCACCCGCTGACAGCGGAAATTCTGGCAAAAAGGGCTGCGGCGGAAGCTTCGGCGGGCTTGGAATTTTAGGCGGACTGGCTGTTGCGGCGGCTGTCGTGATCAACAAGAAAAAGCGCGATAACTGACTTATAGGCAGACTTTTAAAGACTAATGAATAACGTTTTCCCCCGCGGCTTATCGCCGCGGGGAAGAAAACGAATTTTATGAAAGGTAATATGATTAAAATAACCGAAATAAAAACAGAACACAAAGTAAATGCTCTCGGCGTAGACGGAAATCCGCTTATAAGATGGAAATACGAAGGCGACGACCAGATTTCTTACAGACTTAAAGTGAAGCTTTCCGAGGTTTACGGAAAAGGCGACGTCTGCGTTTTCGACAGCGGAGAAGTTAACTCTGCCGATAATTTTTGCAGGGCGGACGGGGAAAAACTCGAACGCGGCAAAAAATACGACGTGGTTATTTCCTTAAACGGAGAAAAGGCGACCGAAGGCGGAGAGTCTTGTTTCCGGACTGCGATTATCCGCGAGGATTTCAAAGGCGATTGGGTCAATCTTCCCGTGAACAGTCAGGGCGGCTCTTCGCTTTACAGAATAAGAGGCAGATTGGATAAAAAGCCCGTGCTTGCTACGGCATACGTCGCAGGTATCGGATATAACGAGCTGTATATAAACGGCAAAAAGGTCGGCGACGAACTTTTATCCCCCGCAACTTCCGATTACGCCAAGCGCATTTACTATAATACCTACGACGTAACCGATATCTTAGAAATCGGCGACAACGTGTTCGGCGTTGAAGTGGCTCACGGCTGGCTCGGCGCAAAGCGCATGCTTTTGCAGGTGAACGTTCTGTTCGACGACGGAACGGAAACCGAATTTCATTCGGCTGTAGGCTGCGGATGGTGGGTTCGCGGCGGTGCGGTGAGAGAAAACAGCATTTACGACGGTGAAACTTACGACGCGAGATATGAGGACGAAACGGCTCCGCATTGGGCTTCGCCCGAGTTTGAGCCTACCTGGGAAAACGGCTGGATGTACACCGTTTTCGCCGATATGCCCGCGGAAAATCTCAAACCTCAGAAAATCGAACCGATAAGAGTTTGCGACGAATACGCCCCTTTGTCTTTCAGAGAATACGAAGGATCGACGATCGTCGATTTCGGCGCGAATATCGCGGGCGTATGCGAAATCGAAGTTACGGGCGAGAGAGGTGCGGAAATAACCCTTAAATACGGCGAGAGGCTTGACGACAAGGGCGACGTGAACAGACTGAACCTCAGAAGCGCGAAAGCCACGGATAAGTATATCTTAAAGGGCGAAGGCGTTGAAAAATACATGCCGAGGTTCACTTACCACGGCTTCCAGTACGTCAAAATAGAAATTTCTGGCAAAGCGACGGTTAAAAAGATAGTTGCGAAACATGTTCACACAGATACGAAAATAGTCGGAAATTTCGCTTGTTCCGACGAAAAACTCAATTATCTGCACAAAATCGCCGTGAGAACGGAGCATAACAACGAACATTCCATTTTGACCGATTGTCCGCAGAGAGACGAAAGATTCGGCTGGCTTAACGATCTCGGCGCAAGGCTTTATCAGACCGTTTATAACTGCGATATGTCTTCGTTTTTCCCGAAGTTCACCGCAGATATAACCGACACTCAGCTTAAAGGCGGCGAGATAGGCGACACCGCGCCTTTCTACACGGGCGGCAGACCCGCCGACCCCGTGTGCGTGGTCTATCTTATGATGCCCCTTTACTGCTATTCTTTATACGGCGACGATTCGGTAATAAAAACGGAATATCCTAACCTTAAAAAGTGGGTCGATTTCCTCCTTTCCAAAACCGAAAACGGCATAATGACCTATTCTTACTATGCCGATTGGGTCAATCCCACGTGTTTCGGCGTTAAGGCGGACAATCTCTTCGTCTCCACGCTCTCTCTTTACTGGCATCTTAAACTTATGATTAAGATTTCCGAAGTTGCGGGCGAGAAAGAGGACGAGAAGTTTTACGCCGCGAGAGCGGAAGAGGTTAAAAATGCGATTAACGCCAAGTATTATAACGAGAAAACTCATTCTTACGCCGGCGGTACGCAGACCGAAAACGCAATGCCGGTTACTCTCGGAGTAGCCCCCGAAAAAGACAGAGCGGCTATCGCGGAAAACGTCGTTAAAGACGTTATCGCGAGAAATTATCATTCGACTTGCGGAAACGTCGGGTACAGACACCTGTTCTACGTTCTCGGAGAGTTCGGGTATCAGGATGCGGCGATTAAAATTCTCGAAAATCCCGAATATCCCGGTTGGGGATATATGGTGGAAAACGGCGCAACGTCGGTGTGGGAGAGATGGGAAAGCGAGATGTCCAACGAGATGGATTCGTTCGACCACCCGATGTTCGGAAGTTACGACGCGTTTTTCTACGCCTTCCTCGGCGGCATAACCGTGGACGATAATGCGTTTGCGTGCGATAAAATTACAATTTCGCCCGTGAAACCGTCGGGTATGACTTACGTGAATTGCAGCTTCGATACGGTGAGAGGTAAGATTGTTTCATGCTGGAAACAGGACGGAGACAAGACGTTATATCACGTCGAAATCCCTTGCGGAATAACCGCTCGTTTCAAGGCTCAGGGCGTTGAAAAAACTCTTGTTCACGGCGTATACGACATTAAAATATAAGGCTATAAGTCGATAAACGCTATGTTTATCGGCTTATAAATAAATTTATGAACAACATTTCAGAGATATTGAAAAATGCCGATTTAAAGGCTTTTAAACCCGTTCCGTTCTGGAGTATAAACTCGAAACTCGAACGGGACGAAATAGAGCGGCAGATTTCCGAAATGAAAAATTTCGGACTCGGCGGCTTCATATTCCACGCAAGGGCGGGACTTGAAACGCCGTATCTTTCGGACGAGTGGTTCGATATGGTAAAAGTCGCTCTCGAAAAGGCGAAAGAACTCGGTCTTAAAGTCTGGTTGTACGACGAGTACGGCTGGCCGAGCGGTTTTGTCGGCGGTAAACTTTTAAAGGACGAAAAAAACCGCGCGGGATTTCTTCGCTATGAGGTGAAGCCCGATTTCGACGATTCGGCGTTTGCCGTTTTTGTCAGACGCGGCGATGATTTCGTGCGCATCGAAGCAGCCGTTTCGGGCGAAAAGGAATATCACACGATAAATAAATTGCTTTCGGACGCATATTGTGATATACTTAATCCGCGCGTTATCGACCTTTTCATAAATGAAACGCACGAAAAGTATTACGAAAGGTTTAAAAACTCGTTCGGAAAAGAACTTGCGGGCTTTTTTACCGACGAACCGCAATATTATCGTTACGAAACGCCGATATCCGCCGTTTGCGAAGATGAGTTTTACAAGGCGTACGGCGAAAATCTGAAAGACGGACTTATCCGGCTTTTCGTGCAGAACGAAAAAGGTTATCCGTTCAGAGTTAAATATTATAATCTTTTAAACAAATTATATTGCGAAAATTACTATAAACGGCTATACGATTAGTGCGATAGTCACGGAATTCTGCTCACGGGGCATAGCGTTGAGGAAACGTTTTTCTTCACGCAGATGTGGGGCGGAGCGGACTGCGCGACGAGCTACCTTTACGAGCATATCCCTGCGATAGACAACTTAGCGCGCGACGGCACGGCGGAAATTTCCGCAAAATCGATAGGTTCGGTCGCGGCGCAGACGGGAAAGAAACTTGTGCTGACCGAAACGTTCGGTTGTTCGGGTTACGGCGTAACGCCTAAGGAGCTTAAACTGATAGCGGATAAACAGTACGTTTACGGCGTGGACCTTATGTGTCAGCACCTTTATAACTACACGTTCTCGAAACTCGGCAAGATAGATTGTCCGCCGTCGTTCGGCAGAATCATGCCGTGGAAGTCCTTCTATAAGTCGTTTAACGGCTATTTTTCAAAACTCGGATATATGATTGCGAATTCGGAAGAAAAAACCGAAGTCGCCGTCGTAACGCCTATGGAGAGTATTTATCTCGACTATTTAAGGCTTAGCGAAGACAAATCGAGAACGGAAGTCGACGTGCCGTTTATCGGGCTTTTATCCGAACTCAAAAAACGTGGCGTTTCTTACCACTTCATAAACGAGAAGATAGCCGAAAAACTCGGGCGCGTAGAAAACGGCAAACTTATAATCGGCGAAAAGAGTTATTCGCAGGTTGTTTTAAACCCCGCAAAGGAAATGAAAAGCTCAACGCTTTCTCTTTTGAAAGAGTTTTCGGCAGAGGGCGGCGAGATTTTCGGCAGAACTTTGCCCGAATTTATAGACGGAAAGAGGGCGGAAGTCACCCTTCCTCTCGTATCCGATTTCGATAGACTCAAAAAGCCGACCGAGATAGCGTTCGACGGCGAACCGTCGTATTCATACAGAACAATTGACGGGCGAGAATTCGTTTTCGTCGTCAACGAGAGCGAAAAACCCGTAACGATGACGACAAAAGAGAAGTTTTCTGCTTATGATCTGACTATCGGCGAAGCGGGCGAATATCACGGCGGTAAAACGAAAAATATTATTTCTGCACGTTCGGGCATGATCTTTGAACTCGGCGATATCGGCAATAGCGAAGATTTGTCGCTTTTTTCGGCGATTGTTCCCGAGTACGTTTCGGCGGACGAAAATACTCTGGTTATTGATAACGTTACCGTTAAAACGGAGAACGGAAGAACCTTCGAAGGTTATTTTCACGGCGTTTACGAGCGACTCGTAAAATCGGGGTTCTGCGGAAAAGCCGAGGTTTTCTTTAAGTTCATAAGCGACGAAAGTTATCCCGCAAAACTCATAATCGAAAAGCAAAAGACGGGCTATAAGTCGTTTAACGGCGAAAAACTTAATTTTAAACAGTCTGAAAACGATATAGGATACGAGTATTCGGATATAAACATAAAAAGAGGTGAGAATGTTCTCTCGTATACGATAGATTTCGAGGACGGCGAAAGAGTGGGTAAAATTCTTTACGACCCGACCGTTCCCGAAAGTTTGCGTAACTGCATCGCATACGAAACGGGTATCGAGCAGATTTTCGTCCGTGGAGATTTCGACTGCGAAAACGGAAAGATTGTCGCAAAAAAGCGCAAGGTTGCGGGCAATCTGACTTCGCAGGGGCTTGAAAATTTTTTCGGCAAAGCTGTTTATACTTTCGATTACGATTTCGACGGTACACCCGTCAGGTTTGCTCCGAAGGGAGATTTCACGGCGTGCGCGCTGACGATTGACGGCAAAAATTACGAAGTATTGCTGACGGACGGCGTTACCGTTAGGGGGGTAAGCGGCAAAAAGACAGTGACCGTCGAATGTTATTCGTCGCTCAGAAACCTGTACGGACCTTTCTATTTCAAAGGAAGAGAAGAGAGCGGCGTGGGCAGCGACGCATTCACCCTTCGCGGCGGCTGGAACGACGACGGAACGAACAAAGATTACGACGGGCAAAAAAGACTTATACCTTTCGGGATTAAAGATATATCGGTTTTGCGATAAAAAATTTCGCGTTATTGTTAAAAGAAAATTGCGGGGCGGCGTTTACGTTCCCGTAAAAAATAAAAACAAATAAGGAGTTTAAGGAAAAATGAAGACAGTTAAAGACAAATATCTTGTAGTAGGCGCGGATTTCGCGGGATTCCCTCTTAAAGAGGCGGTTGTAGCTCACCTCGAAAAGAAAGGTTGGAAGATTCTCGACATGGGCGTTAAAAAGGACAGCGACCCCAACGATACCGATCTTATGTTCCACAGAGTGGGTCTTCGCGTAGGCGCGATGATTTCGGAAGGCGAGTATGAAAGAGCGCTTCTGTTCTGCGGAACGGGTATGGGAATCCATATCGCGGCGAGCAAATGCCCCCACGTTCACGCGGGCGTTGTGGAAAGCGTTCCCGCGGCGAGAAGAGCAATTACGGGTAACGGCGTAAACGTTCTTGCGATGGGCGCGTTTTACGTCGCTCCCGCAATGGGTTGCGATATTGCCGACGCCTACCTTTCGGCGACTCTCGGTTCCGATCAGACCTGGTGGCATAATTTCTACGAGTTCCATAAGCTCGCTATAGACGAACTCGAAGCGTTTAATTACGACGAGTATAAGAAAAACGGTTTCAAAGTCAACAAACTCGGCGACTACGACCTTGTTTTAGAGGATAAACCCGAATAATTATGGAAGAAATACTATCCGATACGATAAAATTAGATAAAAAGGGAACGGGCGTTTTAATGATCGCGCACAGGGGACTTTCGGGGCTTGAAACCGAAAACACGGAGTGCGCTTTCGTCGCCGCGGGAAACAGAAGTTATTACGGCATAGAAACGGACGTTCACTTTACCAAAGACGGCAAGTACGTAATCAGTCACGACGGTAATTTAAGTCGTGTTTTCGGTAAGAACATCGAAATTAAGGACTATTTATACGAAGATTTGCGTAAAGTCAGAAAAATCGAGAAGGGCGATACGGTGGAGTATATGGCTGTTCCGACTTTGAGGGAGTACTTCGACGTTTGCAGGCGTTACGGCAAGAAAAGCGTCCTCGAGCTTAAAGTGGAATACACCGACGAGCAACTCAAAGAGATTATAGAAATAGCGAAAGAGGAAAAGCAGTTTGAGAACGTCATTTTTATATCGTTTTTCCCCGACAATATGATTCGTCTGAGAAAGATATTGCCGAACCATCCGCTCCAACTTCTGACAGGACCGATAAATTCTGGGATTATGGATATATGCGAGAGCAATTCGCTTGAAATCGACGCCGACTATATGTCTTTAAACGAGGAGAATATTGCCGAACTCAAACGCCGCGGCATAAAAATCAACTGTTGGATAGTGAACGACCTCGAGCATGCGGAAAAACTTGTTTCCCGGGGCGTAGATTTTATTACTACGAACATTCTCGAATAAATTATAAAAAACGAAAAACGCGTCGTTTATCGATAACGGTTCTATTTAATGAAATTACCGTTTATCGGCGCGAAAACAAAGACAGTCGGCGCGTGTTAAAGCGTCGGCTGTTTTATATTTTCGGGCGTTAATATATAGCGGGTGTGAATTCCGAAACAGAGCAAAGCGCGATAATAAAACGGGCGGAACCCGAAAAACAGGTTCTGTTCGTTTTTTTTTGTCCGAAATTAAGACACAATGGCATGCGGGCGGAATATATCACTGTTTTTTCCGATAGTTCAGAGGCGATATGCCTATTTGTTTTTTAAAAACGATGCCAAGATAATTAGCCGAGGGAAATCCGCATAATTCCGCAATTTCGCTTACGTTTTTATCGGTTGACGAAAGATACATTTTCGCTTTGTTAAGCCTTGTGTATACGGCGTATTGAATGGGCGAACAGTTCATTTGTTCGCGGAACCTTTTGCAAAGAGTGTTCTTCGATAAATAGAAGGTTTTTGCAAGACCGTCGAGCGTGAGTTTTTGCTGATATTCTTTGTTTATGTAAGCTACGATCTGAAGAACGAGCGTGTCGGAATGTTTAGGCGAATTAAGCGTTCCCGTCGGCTGCAACGGGCTGAGCATTTGCGTTTGCATATACGCGATAACGGTTTTTGTGCAGGATAATATAAAATTACGTTTTTTCGCAGCGTCCGCGGTTTCTACTTCGGACGCTTCTTTCAGAAGCGGTAAAATAAATTGCAGTTGTTTGCTATTAAAAAGGAAAGCTCCGTGTTCG
This sequence comes from Clostridiales bacterium, assembly GCA_021635425.1. Lineage (GTDB taxonomy): Bacteria > Bacillota > Clostridia > Christensenellales > Borkfalkiaceae > UBA10281. Next base: position 21,931 of record JAJWOJ010000001.1, read on the forward strand.
CCCGCAGTCTGAAGAAAAGAGTTTTCCGAGTCCGTCAATAAATTTTTGCTTACGTACAAGTTGATACGATCGTATGCTTCGCCCTCCGTTTTGTGCATATAAAACGGCGGAATAATGCAAAACGATCCGCTTTGAAGCAGAAACAGTTTGCTCTCTATGAAAAAAGCTCTTTCACCCGATAACAAGAAATATAATTCATAATAATCGTGAAATTGCGTATACGACATGTTGAATGCCTTCGTTTCGTTGCGACGTTCGATTTCAAGAAATTCCATAACGATTAAATATTACCGCAACGAAAAAGAAAAGTCAATCAAATTTGGTACGATATATGTAATTTTTTCGTTTTCGGGTCGATTTAATATTGAAAAAAGCAAATTTGTTTGGTAAAATTAAATTAAGATGATAAAACAGATAGTGAACGTAAAAGCCGTTTTGCCCGGCGGAATTTTATCCGGCGCAACTGTGGCTTTTGAAAACGAGAAAATAGTTTATATCGGAAAAGACAAACGCGTCGGCGCAGAAACTTCGGACGGACGCGGAGCGTTTTTGTTTGCGGGGTTTGTGGATATTCACTGCCACGGAGGCGCGGGTTACGATTTTATGGACGCGTCGGCGGACGAAATGGAGAAAATAGCGAACTTTCATCTTTCTCACGGAAGTACGACGATAGTCCCGACCACGATGACCGATTCGTGGGAGCATATTTATTCCGCTCTGGACGGAATCGCGGAATATTATAAAACCGCGCGCGATTCGGTTCTGCGCGGCGCTCATATCGAAGGCCCGTGGCTTTCGCCTGAGCAGTGCGGCGCGCAATCTCCCGAAAAAATGGATTTGCCGACCGTGGATAAATTTTGCGCGCTTATCGAAAGGTATCCGTTTATAAGCAGAATAAGCGTTGCGCCGGAACTTGAAAACGGCATGGCTGTGGGGAAAATTGCCGACGAAAAGGGCGTAATTGCTTCGGTTGCCCATACCGACGCCGATTTCGACACGGTGATCGAAGCCGCGGGTAACGGATATTCGCTTATGACGCATCTGTATTCGGGAATGGCGGGAGTTACGCGGAAAAACGCTTTCAGAGTGGCTGGCGCGGTGGAAGCGGGGCTTTACGACGACAGACTGAACGTCGAAATCATTGCCGACGGAAGGCATTTACCGACGGGATTGTTGAAGTTGATATATAAATGTAAAGGCGCGGACAAAATATGTCTTATAACCGACGCGATGCGCGCGGCGGGATTGCGCGACGGCGAAGAATCGATTTTAGGCAGAAAGGATTGCGGGCTTCCCGTTATCGTCGAAGACGAAGTTGCGAAAACCCGTGACAGGCAAAGTTTCGCGGGCAGCGTGGCGACGACGGACAGGCTCGTAAGGGTAATGCTTTCGGCGGGGATCGATCCGGTAAACGTAAGCAAAATGGCATCCGCAACGCCCGCAAGAGTTATGGGGCTGACCGATCGCGGTACGATCGAGGTCGGCAAAAGAGCGGATTTCGTTTTAATGAACGCTCAAACGGAAGTTCTGAAAGTTATTCGCGGCGGCGAAACGGTATTCGGCAAGGAGTAGAATATGAAAAAATACGTTATTGCGGGCGCAAGCGTCCGTTGTTACATGATGTTTGTTACGAGATTGGTCGAAGATTATTCCGACTCGGTTAAAATCACGGGAGTTTACGATATAAATAAAACGCGGTGCAGAGTTTTCAAGGATAAAATAGGCGACTCATGCACCATTTATGACGATTTTGACGAAATGCTGGATAAAGAGCGCCCGGACGCGGTTATCGTTACGACGGTTGACAGCGTTCATCACGAATATATAATACGGGCGTTGGATAAAGGCTACGACGTTATTTCCGAGAAGCCGCTTACGAACACTTTCGAAAGGTGCGCCGAAATAAGAGCGGCGGAAAAACGCAGCGGACGAAAAGTTACCGTAACGTTCAATTGTCGGTTCATGCCCTATTTTTACGAGTTGAAAAAACTGATGGCGGCAGGGAGAATAGGCAAGCCGTTGGCGATAAATTACGAATATTGTCTTACGCGCTGGCACGGCGGTGATTATTTCAAGCGGTGGCACAGACTTATGAGCAATTCGCAGGGGATGCTGCTCCATAAAAGCACTCACCATTTCGATATAGTAAACTGGTTGACGGGCGACGAACCCGAAAAAGTTACCGCTCTTGCCAACAGGGTTTATTACAGCGATAAAACGAAATGTTTCGGCGAGCGTTGCAAAGATTGCACTCATAAAAAAACGTGCGAATCGGCTTTGTCTCAGACGGATTCGCTGGATAAGCTATTGTATTTCGACGCAGAAAAAGAGGACGGATATATCCGCGATCGTTGCTGTTTCGACGGGAGCGGCGATATTTACGACAATATGTCGGTGTCGGTTGCATACCGCGGAGGAACGCTGCTTACTTACACCCTCAATTTGTTTTCGGAACACGAGGGTTACAGAATGGTTATAACGGGCGAAAAAGGCGTGATTATAGCCGAGTGCATAGAACACGGATACGGCGTTACGGACAAGTATAACATCGTGATTTTAGACAAAGATTATAAAACGGAAACGTTGACTTTCGATAAAGCGGTCGGAACGCACGCGGGCGGCGACGAAAAGCTGATAGCGATGATTTTCGGCGACGAGAAGGACGACGAATACGGGCAGCATGCCGACATTTACGCGGGTATGGTTTCCGCAATGATAGGCATTGCCGCAAACGAAAGCATAAAAACGGGCAGGACGATCGACGTAACCGATTATCTTAAAGCGTTGAAATAAAAATCGGAGAGAAAAGGGGTACCCCTTTCTCGCCTGCGGCGAGAAAATCCCTTAACGGATAAAAATGAAAAGATATAAAGAAAGAGAACCGATTCCGTTTTATTTTTTAAACGATACGTTTAATGCGGAAGAAATAAAAATTCAATTGGACTTTATGCGGGATACGGGCGTCGGCGCGTTTTTTCTGCACGTAAGAGACGGCATACTCGACGAAGCTTACGGCACGGAAACATATTTCAAACGCGTAAAATTCATCGTCGAACAAGCCGCGGAACGCAAAATAAAAGTCTGGCTTTACGATGAAGATTCTTTCCCGAGCGGAAATGCCGGCGGGCAAATCGCGATAGAATCTCCCGAATTGCAGGCGTACAGCCTTAAAGTCGTTAAACTTAAAGCCGAAGAAATAAAAGACGGAACGGCAAAAAGAGTTTTAGGTCGGGTAAGAGGTTTGTTCGGTTACGCCGTAAAAAACGAAAACGGAGTTGAAACGAGCCGTAAAATTACCGATTGTTTCGGGGTCGTCCGCAGATATTGGTATCGCAGGGATATGAATAAAACGTATTATTGCGATATGCAGGACAAATTGTTCTTTCCGCACGTCCGCGCCGGAACCTGTTATTCCGAAATTATTTTCGAGGCGGAAGCGGGCGACGGCGAAGAAATATACGTCGCGTATCTGGAACCTGTCAGGACGGACGGACATTACGGCTTGCAGGCGGATTGCCTCAACAGGCGTACAACCGAAGAGTTCATAGCGCGCACACACGAAAAGTACGCGAAATACGTAGGCGAGTATTTCGGAACGACTATTCCCGGTATATTTATGGACGAGCCGTCCGCGGGAGGACTTCTGCCTTATACCGACGAAGTCGTTGCCAAGTTCAAGGAAATACGGGGTTACGACGTAACCGATTATTACTATAAACTTTCGTCGGAATATTACGGCGACGGGAAAAAGGTTCGCAGAGATTATATAGAAACAATAACGAGGCTGTTTTGCGACAATTTTATCTCGCCCATAACGCAATGGTGCGAGCGGCACGGTCTTGAGTCTACGGGGCATTTTTACGGCGAGGAAGACCCTCTTTCGGGTTCGCTTTGCGCGCAAAGCGTGTACAGACAGATAAAACTTATGGGTATTCCCGGTTTCGATATAATAGGTCGTTACGTTGGGGACAGAGATCATTGCGCGTTGATTCTCGGCGCGAAAATCGTCGTATCGGCGGCTATTCAAAGCGGCAAGAAGAGAATTTTAGCGGAGTGTTTCGCGTTAAATCCGTTTAATTACGGATACGACGGACTCAGAAAAACAGCCGATTGGTTGTTTGCCTGCGGAATAGATACTTTTGCCCCTCACGCTTTCCATTACGGATACGGCGCATATCAGCGGACGGACGCGGGTAAATCGTTCTTCTATCAGGATCCGCTTTACGGCGAGTATACGGAGTTTGCCGCTTACGCGGGCAGGGTAAGTAATTTGTTGTCGCTTTTCAGCCACGAAAACGAAGTTCTCCTCGTTTTGCCGAGTTGCGGATTTGCCGAGGAGGTTCCGTTCCCGATGTGTAACACGGGCGTGTATCCGAGCGACAGGGCGAAGACGATGCAATCGCGTTTATACGCGGCGGTCCGTTATCTTATAGAAAGACAAATTGTCTGGAACGTCGCCGACGTTCAGGGCGTTGCCGACGCGGACGTTCGCGACGGAATGGTAAATATCGGCGAGTGTTCGTATAAAAAAGTAATTTTTATAAACGGAGGCGAGGAAGAAGCGCGCGTTTACGAAAAAACTTTGAAAGCAGGCGTCGATTGCGTGGCGTTCGACGGTAATTCTTTCGACGGCTTCCCGCAGAAGGAAGGGCTTTTTGGCGGAGAGAATATTCTCGCGCTGGAAAAACGGAGAGGAAGCGAAAAACTGTTGTTTTTATATCAGAATGACAAATCGTTTGCGGAAGTGAAAGTTCCCGTCGCCGGCAGAACGGTTATATACGACGGTAAAAACGACGAATGGTCGGAAGTTGTTGCGAAAAACGGCGAAGCGACGATAGGAATCAAAGGTTACGGGTCGGCTGTTTTGCTTATCGGCGCTACGGACGACATAAAAACCGCAGGCGAGTATTCTTACGCGGTTTCGGGCGATACGGTAATCGAATGCGAAAGAAATCCCCAATGGGTTTATATGCCCGTCGGCGCGAAATCGGCGATAACGACTTACGATATAGAAATCGGCGACGGTAAAGAAAAAATAACGTTTGAAGCGCATAAATACGCAAGATTGCGCGAACTTATCGGCACGCAGGACGAAATATACTCGGGCGAATACGTCGTTCCTTATTTCGACGTCGCGCCGAGAATGAAATCGATATATCCGAAGAGGGCGGTTTTCAGAGCGAAGATCGAAAAGATCGACGGGGACGAAGCCGTGCTTTTCGACGGCGGAACGTTCTCGGGAGACTATAAACTGTTCTGGAACGGCGAAGAGATACCCGCAGGGGAGATAGTTCCGCACAGGGTGTACGACGCAAAAAACAAAATTTTCAAACCCGTGTGGAAAGACGGAATCAACATATTGGAAATATCGTTCGACGAAGGCGGAGAATTCGACGGCGTGAACGGTGAAATATATTTATACAAGGAGCATATATGAAACTCATAGTAGCAAAAAACACCGAAGAAATGGCAAAACTTTCGGCGAAACAGGCGGCAGACGTTCTTAACGCCGCAATCGAAAAAAAAGGCTCGGCAAGATTACTCTTGTCAACGGGCGCGTCCCAACTCGAATTCTTCAAAGAGTTCGTAAAACAGAAAGTCGAATGGCATAAAGTGGAAATGTTCCACCTCGACGAATACGTCGGAATATCTCCCGACCACCCCGCGAGCTTCAATAATTATCTTACGAAAAGATTCGTGGAAAAAGTATTGCCGGGGAAAGTTCATCTTATATGCGGACTCGACGATCCTTTCAAAACGATCGAGAAGCTTACGGCTCTCGTCAACGAGCGCGAGATAGATCTCGGAATGATAGGCATAGGCGAAAACGCGCATATAGCGTTTAACGACCCGCCGGCAGATTTCAACGACCCGAGATCGTACAAGATAGTTACGCTCGCGCCGAGATGTTTACAGCAACAGGTGGGCGAAGGATGGTTCAAATCGGTTGACGAAACGTATAAACAGGCAATATCGATGACGTGTCCGCAGATCATGAAGTGCGAACATATCATATGCGTTGTTCCGTATAAGGTCAAAGCCGAAGCTATCTATAAAACTTTCACGAGCGAAATCACCAACGAAGTACCGGCGACGTTGCTCAAAAAACATGCCGACACGACTGTCTGGTGCGATCCCGATTCCGCTTCCGGATTGTCTCGGGACGTAATCGAAAAATATTCCGACTGATTAAAATTTCATCGGTCGGAGAAAAAGAATAGGAGGAAAGAATAATGAAAAAATTCAGAAGAACACTTGCGGGCGCAATCGCTCTTGTCTCGTCGGTCGTTATCGGCATGACGACGCTTACCGGTTGCGGAGCAAAAGAAAGCGTCGTAAGAGACGAAAAGACGATCAATATCCGCGCGTGTATCGGCGGTTACGGCGATTCGTGGCTCCGTGCGCTTGCGGATAAATTCAACGAGGTATATGCCGACAAGGGCTATAAAGCAAACGTTCTTGCAAGTTCGACGGACCTCGAAAGCAAAGTCGCTATGAAAGAATTGTATTCTAAAGACGACTGGGTAGATTTATACTTCGTCAACGTAAACAATACGATGGCTCAATTTACCGAGAGCGGCGGCGAATACGGACAACTCGTAGCCGACCTTACCGATACGGTCTGGAATAACACGGCTATAAACTTCAACGGCGAAGAGGAGAGCAAAACCCTCATATCCGAAAAAATGCAGGTTTCGCTTCCGGACGACGTTTTAAAGGTGAACGGAAGAGTTTACGGCTTCAATACGAGCAACGATATCGGCGGAATGATTGTCAACACCGCCAAACTTGCGAAATACGGCGTTACGAGAATTCCGAAAACCACCAACGAACTCTTCGACGTTTTCGAACTCATCTACGAGGGAGACGCGTCGAAAGGCATAAAAGGCTCGCTCGAAAGCAACATTTTCCCCGTAACCTTCCTCGGCGGCGATAACGGTTATCCCATTCACTTCGTAACCGCATGGCAGGCTCAATACGCAGGCATCGAAGAGTACGAGCGTTTCTACGGGTATACCGACGAAAGCGGCAACGACAGGCTCGAGGACGGTTATAAGGTATATGACGACGAGTCCCTCAATAAAATGCTCGAAGCGATGTTCAACATGTACGACAGTTCGTTCGTTGCGAGCGGCTCGAACAACAACTCGATTGATACCGCTCATATCAAAATAATGAGCGATAAGGGCGGCGCGGTGTTTATGTCCGACGGAAACTGGGCGTATAACGAAATTATCACCAACTACCAGTCCTCGATAAACAATCTTGCGTTTGCAAACGTTCCCGTGCTTTCCGCCGTCGGCGTAAAACTCTTCGGGAAAAACACGACTTACGGTTTCGACGACGACAAATGCGAGCAAGTGCTTTCTTTCGCGATAGATAAGACGGACGAAGGAAAGACCGCAGCGGAAATCGTTGCCGACGCAAAGAGCGAAAAAGGCTGGGATCTGAACGAAAGAGAAGTAACCGAAGTTATGAAAGCGCGCGGAATATACTGTTCGCGTTCCGCTCTGGCGGCAGGCGCGTTCGTTGCCGAAAAATCTAAGGTAAAAGATCTTTGCTATCTTTTCCTTCGTATGTTCGCAAGCGACGACAACGCAACTCTTTACAACAGAGAATGTAACGGTTTCACCGCTTATATGACGGATTTTTCCAAGGCGAAAGACACGGGGTACAATAAACAGTGTCAGGCGATAGTCAAAACGGCTTACGCTACGCCCGTATGGATGAACTCTACCGATTTAAGGCTTAAAATGGGGCATAATAACCTTATTTTCCCCAACTCCGATTTGTCGTTCGTAAGCAAAATAATCGGAAAGCAGGCAACCATTTATAAAGACGGTAAAAAGACGGGCGACAAGTCGCTCTACGCGAAGAATGCCGAAGACATGCTCGTCGAAGTTCGCGCTTATGCGAAAGACAATTGGGCGGAATGGGTAAAAAAAGTTACGAAATAAAAGCCGTAATCGGCGGGAGACGTTAAAATGGCGAAAAGAACAAGCTCTTATTCAAAATTCGAAAGGAAAGATTTTCCCTTCGTCTATTTGTTGATCGCTTTGCCCGTGTTGCAGTTTGCCGTATTCTGGTTTTACGTAAACATCAGTTCGTTTACGTTGTCGTTTAAAGACGCCCTGGGCAGATGGACGCTGGACAACTTTAAACAGGTATGGCACGGGCTTACGCACGCGGATCAATACGGAACGAACATCGTTACCATGATTTTGCGTTCGTTCGTGCTGTGGTTCATATCTAACTGCGTCGTCTTTCCCATCTCGCTTTGTACCACTTACGTTTTGTTCAGAAGGGTTTTCGGTCACTATGTTTTCCGTGTGATATACATGTTGCCGAGCCTTATAGGCGGCGTGGTGTGGATAGCCACGATGAAACAGGTGCTGGGCAACACCGGCGCGATCGTATATCTTCTGAAAAAGGCGGGCATTACGCTTTCGGGCGCGGTTAAAAACGACGGGCTTATGTACGACGTTGCCACGGCGTTCCCGACCTTGTGCGCAACCGTGTTCATTTACGGAATAGCGGGCGGAAACGCCGTGGTTACAGGCGCGTATGCGCGTATACCGGAAGACCTTTTCGACGTCGGAAAGCTCGACGGCATAGGATTCTGGCGCGAATTTTTCAACGTGTGTCTGCCGTGCATATGGCCTACGGTTTCCACCTTGCTTACGTTTTCGCTTTGCACGATATTCGTCGGCGAGGGAAACGTATTCCTTTATACCAACGGCGAAGGCGGTTACGGTCTCGACACTATGGGATTTTATATACAATATCTCGTTTATAGATTGTCGCTCACGAGTTCGGAAAAAATGCCTTACGGATATCCTGCCGCTATCGGACTTTTTATCACGGTAATCACTTTGCCGATAGTTCTTGTCGGCAGAAGAATACTCGAAAGCCTCGTAGAAGCGGTAGAGACGTAAAGGGAGGAAGACATGAAGATAAAAAACGTTATACACGAGCGTGTAAGTCGGTTCAGACATAAATCGACTTCGGAAAAAGTCGCTCTTTGCGTGTTTTTCGTATTCTTTCTTACTATGACGGTAATTTATATATATCCGATACTGTCTATATTTTTCAATTCGTTCAGAAAGCTGGAAGAATACGAAGAACTTTATACCAATCCCAATGCGAGTCCGTTTACTTTTCCTTTGTGGCAAACGAGAAGCTGGGGAGAGGTTTTCACCACGTTCAAGTATAAAAACTATACTTATTTCGATATGTTGTTCAACTCCGTGTGGATAACCGTGGTAAAAGTTACGGTCAACATCTTAGCAAGCACTTTTCTTGCGTATGCGGTGGCGCGGTTCCGTTTCCCGGGCAGAAATTTTCTGTATGCGGTGGTTATTTTTTCTCAGACCATCCCGATTATAGGAACGGGCGCGGCAAGCTACAAACTGTTTACCCAACTCGGGTTTATAAACAATCCGTTTCTTATGTGGATTGCGTGGTTCAGCGCGTTCGACTTCGCGTTTATCGTTCTGTACGGCACTTTCCGCGGAATAAGCCCCACTTATTCGGAGTCGGCAAAACTCGACGGGGCAGACAATCTGACGGTGCTTTTCAAAATAGTAATGCCGCAGGCATTCCCCTGTATAGCCGCGCTTGCCATTCAGCAGTCGATAACCGTCTGGAACGATTATACCACTTCGCTTATATACCTCCGCGATTATCCCAATATCGCTTACGGCTTGTTCGTTACCGAAAAGAGCATTTCTTATTTCTACAACGCAAGGGCTTTATACAGCGCGGTGGTCTGCATTTCCATGATACCTATTCTCATTCTGTACGCATGTTCGCAAAAACTCATTCTCACAAATATGAATGCGGGCGGTTTGAAAGGATAAAAAATACTAAGGGAGCAAAATTATGAAACAAACAAAAAGAACATTTTTAGTTACGGTTCTTACGATGGTCGCTCTTTTCGCGATCTGCGCTTTTGCCGTGAGTTGCTCGGGCGGTTCCGGCTCGGGAGCAACTCTGGAAGATCCTCGCTTCGCGGCGGATATTCCTGCCGAGACGCATCTTAGCAGCTGCATCGATCTGGACGATTATATCGTTAAAATCGACGGCGCGACGACGACCGTCACCGTTACTTATTACAATCCGGTGTCCGATAAAAACGTTACCGAAACGTTTACGGGCAATAACATGGTGTTTTATCCGAAAATAGTCGGGGAACACACTATCGTATATACAGTAAGCAAAGGCGACGCGACGAAAAGCACCGCTCCGCTTAAAATTTCGGTTATAGCCGATCCGCCGACGATAACGATTTCGCATACGGCGCAGACTATTTCCATGCCCGATTCGGGCGAAGTTACGCGCTCGTTCGACTGGCTTATGTCCAACGCTTCCATGAACCTTAAACCCGTCACCTCGACGACGAAGGTTTCGGCGGCTTCTTACAGAGCGATAAACGTGGGAATCGACTGCGTTAACGCCGAATGGGAAGATATCGAAGTGAGCGAAGGGGCGGAAACGTTCACCTTCTCGAATATCGGCGAATATAAATTCACCGTTCGCGCCGAGTCCGACGGGAACTTTTCCGAAGATTACTTCCTCGTGAACGTAATCAAGGACCCGACCGAAGGTACGGCGAAGCGCGACGGAACGAAAGTCGTCGAAAAGGGCAAAGGCGTCGTGTATGCCGAGAACGATCCGTATACGTTTAAACTCATGTCGAGTTCGCTTTCGGATATCAACTATGCCGTAGTTGCGGATAAACTCGGAGACGGTAAGAAGTTAAGCCTTATTTTCAAGGGCAAAAACGTTCCTCAGCTCGGGTTTTACGTTATCCCCGACGTCGGCAGCGGCGACGAATACAACATCAAGACCACGAAAGGCGGATTTTTCAGCTTTGTCGCGAAGGAATCGAGCGGGCATAAATGGGTATTCTTCTTCCCGAACATGCTTACCGGCAACGCCGCGAGAACGCCTATCCCCGGGACGAACGATTTCGGCGTGAACGACCTTGACGAAAACAGCCGTTATCTTATGCAGTATTCGCTTTCCAAGGTGGCTTACGTAGAAGCGCGCGACGCATGGCGGCTTAAAGTCAACGTGGAAATATACGAAGTGAAATCGTATTCGACCGAAAACGAAAATTCGGAGTGCGTTATAGGCGATAAGCTTCACGAAATAGGTATAGAAGGCGAGTTCTATTATGCGAAAGGTCAGGAATTCGACTTTGATAAAGGCAGCTCGGTAATTTACGGGGATATCCGCAACAATATAGATATTCAGTATATTTCCGACGACAGAAATATAAAGAAAGCCCCGAAAGAGGAAACGAAAGTTGCGGGAACGGATAACGTTTATTCGTATAAATCGTCCGCAACTCAGAATGCCGACGGAAGTATCACCGCGGTTTTGAAACAGGGTAAAATTTCCGACGACAAGGAAACGGGCGTAACCGATCAGCTCGGCTACGTCGGCATTACGGACAGCGGCTTCGGAATGGGAACTACCATGACGATAGATTTCGAGGGCAAGAATCTGCCCGGCATCGGAATTTATCTCGGTAAATCTCCCGAAGGGTACGCCGTAGGCGGCGCGACGGCTTCCGGTACCGGTTTCTATATAGGAAACGGCAACGTGAGCGGCGAACTCAGTTCAATCGGACAAAGACTTATAGTAAACGGTCCCAACAGGCTCGATCCGGGCGGTAAATACCGCGGAAACGACGGATATCCGCCGTATTACGGCAGAATAGACAAGCTTTCCTATCTCGGCTCGGCGGCAAGCGGCGATCCGAATTTCAACCGCAGCGCGGAAATGGGTTATAACCTTCTGGAAGAAGGCAAAAAATACCGCTTCGAACTTACCGACGTTTCGGCAGAGGCTTCGGATGATTTTAAAGTGTTCGCGCTCAATTACAAATTGTACGATATGAGCGGAGAAACCCCGATTCTGCTTGTCGACGTAACGAAGAGCGTAGACAGAAGTTTCGACGTCGTGGATTTCAATTCTCAGACCATAGCGTTTTTCAGTTCGATTCATCAGAATATCAGGTTTACTTACTCTTTATCGGGTGAAAGAATCAACTATCCTTACGAAACCGAAATCGATCCCGACGCGATAACGCTTGCGCCTGCCGTCATCAGAGAAACCAAAAACGCGGAAGGTCTCGTAACGTTCAGCGGAACTTATTCGTATCAGGGTCTCGGAAGATATAACGTCGGCGACGTACTCGAATTCCGTTTTACGGGAAGAAATATCCCCAACGTCGGATTGTTTACCGATAAAAACGGCGTAAACGCGGTCGGCGGAGGAACGGAAAACACGGGTATATTCCTGCAGACTTCGGGTCACGGCGCGTCGGCTTACGATAAGCGTTTGTATATAACCGGTCCGTATCTTATCGACGCGGGCAACACGCAGGCTTATTCGAACATTCCCGGGTTTAAATACCGCGAATGGCTCGGCGCAAACTGCGAACTCGGCGTAGACGTCAGTTATGAAGTAGACGGCGGCAGATTCTCTCGTTTCGGCATAGCGATGCTCGATCCTTATACCAAATACGTTTACAGAGTAAGCACCTCGGCAAGCGACGCGGAAGGAAAAGTGATAATCACGTGCGAGTTGTATTCCGTAGACAAAGAGGAGTTGGTGCCGGTAGCAAAATACGAAAAAGAGGTTACGCATTATCTTCCCTCGCTCGAAAATACTTACGCTACGGTTTATGGCGCGGGCAGTTTTTCGAACAAAGATATAACGTTTGCTTACACCGTAAAGTCGGGCAGCGACGTTAATCCCGGGGAAGAAACGATTACGCTTAACTGCGCTTCGATAACCGAAAAGAAAGAAGGCGGAACGCTGGTAGGGTTTGGCGGAACTTACGACTATAAAGGCTTAGGCGAATACAGAGTGGGCGATACGCTCGTATTCAAATTCAAAGGACAAAATATCCCCAACGTTGGTCTTTTCGTCAACAAAAACGGAGTGAACCCCATCGGCGGAGGAACGGCAAACACGGGAATATTCTTGCAGACTTCGGGTCACGGCGCGGTAACGTATAACAAGCGTTTGTATATCACGGGACCGTACCTCGTAGACGCGGGCGGAGCGGAACATTATTCGTCGATAAGCGGATTTTCTTATCGCGACTGGCTCGGCGCCAACAAAGAACTCGGGGTTGACGTAAGTTATGAAGTAAACGGCGGCAGATTCTCTCGTTTCGGGATAGAAATGCTCGACGAAAACACCGATTACGTTTACAGAATAACGACGTCTGCAACGGGATCGGCAGACACGGTGACGATAAAATTCACGTTATATTCGGTTGCGGAAGGCAGCGAAACTCTGGTTGCGGAAGTGACAAAGACCATCGCGCATTTCCTGCCGAGCCTTGAAAACAGATATGCCGTTGCTTACGGCGCGGGCGATTTCTACAGCAAAAACGAAAACGTGTACACCGGCAAAACCATCAGCTTCAAAGCCGCAATCGAACGTCCCGCAGAAAGCAGACAAATTACGTTGAACCCTGCTGTCGTAACCGAAAAGAAAGAAAACGGAACGTTGGTAGGGTTTGGCGGAACTTACGATTATAAAGGCCTCGGCGAATATAAAGTAGGTGACACGCTCGAATTCAGGTTTAAAGGGCAGAATATCCCCAACGTTGGTCTTTTCGTAAACAAAAACGGAGTGAACCCCATCGGCGGCGGAACGGAAAACACGGGAATATTCCTGCAGACTTCGGGTCACGGCGCGGTAACGTATAACAAGCGTTTGTATATAACGGGACCGTATCTCGTAGACGCGGGCGGAGCGGAACATTATTCGTCGATAAGCGGATTTTCTTATCGCGACTGGCTCGGCGCCAACAAAGAACTCGGGGTTGACGTAAGTTATGAAGTCGACGGCGGCAGATTCTCTCATTTCGGAATAGAAATGCTCGACGAAAACACCGATTACGTTTACAGAATAACGACTTCGGCAACGGGATCGGCAGACACGGTGACGATAAAATGTACGCTGCATTCGGTGACGGACGGCAATGAAACTTTGGTTGAGGAATTTACAAGAACCGTAACTCACTATCTCGATTCTCTCGAAAACAGATATGCGGTTGCTTACGGCGCGGGCGATTTCTACAGCAAAAACGAAAACGTGTACACCGGCAAGACAATTACGTTCGAGTATTCGGTTAACCCCTGACTTTAAATCGAAAAGCGCGGCGCCGTCCCCGCATAAACGGGCGAGGCGCCGCGCATTAAAAAAGACGATAAAAATCGGTCCGGCATTAAATTTTCGACCGGACAAACAGGAAGTGTTATGAAAAAGATATATGAACCGCCAATGATAATCGTGAAGACGATTGAAACACAGGACGTGATTGCAACGTCGGGCAAATTCGACGTTAAGCAGGACGACATAGAATGGGAAGAAGGTTAAGGAGGGCGCAAAAATGAAGAAGAGGATTTTAACGGTTCTTGCCGTTGTATTCGTGCTGTCGTTACTGCCCGTCCTGTTGCCGTTTGCGCTGACAGCCGAAGCCATCGGCGAAACCGGCGCGGGTATTCCCGATTTTACGATGGATGTCGGCGCGGCTGCAAGAATTACCGTCGGTGACGATAACGGGAGCGATTGCGGAATAAGATATTCCTTCTCGCTTACCGCGGAAGAATACGAAAATTTAAAGAACTCTACGACCTTTTCCGACGTCAGATTCGGCGTATTTATAGCGGCGGCAAGTTATAACGTCGCAGGAAAAGAGATTGCCGACGAAACGCATGTTTCGGGCGCGAACGCGATTTATTACTGGAAGGTTTCCGAAACCGAAAGCGGCGAAAACGTGTATAACGTCACGCCCGACGTCGGGATGAGGCGTATCATATGCGCCGAGGGCGACGCCATGAAAATCGATGAAGACGGAAGAGCGCGTTTTTACGGTTCGGTCGTAGGAATGAAAGATTCCAACCTTCGTCGCGAATATATCGGCGTGGGCTACGTCAGATACGTTGAAAACGGCGAAACTCATTATAAATTCGCCGTCGCGAACGATAACGTCCGCACGATGGAAGACATAGCGAGAGCGGATTATGAGAAACAGCCTTCGCACAGAGACCAACTTGTAAAAATTTATCTCGGCAAAACTCCGCGCGATTGCACTGTGGTTACCGCTCCGACGGCAAAAGAAAATCTCGTTGCAACGGGCGAAAGCCAGGAATTGATAACGGAAGGCGTTGCGGATAAGTATTCCCGTATGAGTTACTCGCTCGACGGCGTAACTTTTTCCGACGAAATCCCTTCGGCAACCGAAGCGGGCGAATATACGGTTTATTACAAGGCGGCAAGCCTTACGAGTGTCGACCGCGATTCCGAGGTTAAATTTTTAACCGTCGAAATAGCCGCGCCTCAGACCGACGTTATAACCTTAGCTCCGGCTGTCGTAAAAGAAAAGAAAGAAGGCGGAAAAGTTGTCGGTTATAGCGGAACTTACAACTATAAAGGTCTTGGCGAATATAAAGTAGGCGACACGCTCGTGTTTAAATTCAAAGGACAAAATATCCCAAACGTTGGTCTTTTCGTAAACAAAAACGGAGTGAACCTCATCGGCGGAGGAACGGAAAATACGGGAATATTCCTGCAGACTTCCGGTCACGGCGCGCCAACGTATAACAAGCGTTTGTATATAACGGGACCTTATCTCGTAGACGCGGGCGAAGCGAAATATTATTCGTCGATAAGCGGATTTTCCTATCGCCAATGGCTCGGCTCGAACCACGAACTCGGCGTAGATGCAAGCTATGTTGTGGGCGGAACCGGATTCTCTCGTTTCGGCATAGAAATGCTTGACGATAACACCGATTACGTTTACAGAATAACGACTTCGGCAACGGGATCTGCAGCTACGGTGGCGATAAAATTCACGTTATATTCTGTTGCGGACGGCAGTGAAACTCTTGTTGCGGAAGTAGATAAAACCATAACGCATTTTCTGCCGAGCCTTGAAAACAGATACGCCGTTGTTTACGGCGCGGGCGATTTCTACAGCAAAAACGAAAACGTGTACACCGGCAAATCAATCAGTTTCAAAGTCGAAATCGAACGTCCCGCAGAAAGCAGAAAAATCACGCTTAACTGCGCTTCGATAACCGAAAAGCAAGAAAACGGAAAAGTTGTCGGTTACAGCGGAACTTACGAATATAAAGGTCTCGGCGAATATAAAACGGGCGACACGCTCGAATTCAGGTTTAAGGGGAAGAATATTCCCAACGTAGGACTTTTCGTAAACAAAAACGGCGTAAACCCGATCGGCGGAGGAACGGAGAACACGGGAATATTCCTGCAGACTTCGGGACACGGCGCGGAAACTTACGACAAACGTCTGTATATAACGGGACCTTACCTTGTAGACGCGGGCGGGACGGAATACTATTCGTCCATACCGGGTTTTTCCTATCGCGAATGGCTCGGCTCGAACCACGAACTCGGCGTAGATGCAAGCTATGTTGTGGGCAATGACAAATTCTCTCTTTTCGGAATAGAAATGCTCAGCGAAAACACCGATTACGTTTACAGAATAACGACTTCGGCAACGGGGTCGGCAGACAAGGTGACGATAAAGTGTACCCTTCATTCGGTGACGAACGGCAGTGAAACTTTGGTTAAGGAATTTACAAGAACCGTAACTCACTATCTCGATTCTCTCGAAAACAGATATGCGGTTGCTTACGGCGCGGGCGATTTCTCGCAAAAGACGATAACGTTCGAGTGGAATTTAATAAAGGCGTAACAAACGAAAATTATCGCGGGGCGATTAACGCCCCGCGGCAAAAAGGAAAATTATGAAAGATAAAAGATTTATGTTATACGGCTATTCGTCGGGAACGGACGGAACGTATTTTTCGGGAACGCGCGTTTTCACGCAGAACAAAGATTTCAGAACGGAAGAGCAATACAGATATTATCTCGAAAGCGGACTGAACACTCTGATGCTCGAAGGTAACGATCCTTATTACGGCGAAACGTGGGAAACAAGTCAGACAAAAAAGAATATGGACACCGCTTACAAGGCGGGAATCGACAGAATAATCATTTACGACAAGAGAATTTTCGATTGTTCCGAAGTGAGAGGCGGGCTTATCGGAGACGGTAAACGGTTTGCAACTGCCGAAGAGCTGGAAAATTTCATCCGTTATTGTATTAAAGATTATAAAACGCACCCCGCGTTTTACGGATTTATGCTTGTCGACGAGCCGAGATGGTTTCAGATAGAATCGCTTGCGCAGGTTGTAAGGGCGACGAGAAAAGTCGCGCCCGAAGTGTTTATTCAGAATAATATTTTGCCGTTTTATCCGGGGCACGGAAGTTTGTTCCTCGAAGATTACGACGGAACGAGCATAGACGACGAGGCCGTTGCCTACCATAAGTATATCCAAAACTATCTCGACGCAACGGGTATGCCCTATCTTATGTACGATTCTTATCCGATGCGGCTCGAACCCGAAGCGGGATACTTTATAAGGCGCGAACATCTGCAAGGACTGCAAATCGCCGCCGAAGAAGTTAAAAAGCGCGATCTGTCTTTCTGTTTCGTCTGTCAGACCCAGGCTTTTTATGCTCACGACAGAATAGTTTACCGCGCTCCGAACGAGGCGGAAATGCGTTGGCAGATAAACTGCGTTCTCGCTTTCGGCGTTAAGAGTATAGGTTACTTTACTTACTGGAGAAAACAGCGCAACAGCGATCTCGAATATTTTGTAGACGGAACGTCTTTCATGACTCAGAACGGCGAAAAAACGCCGCTGTATTTCGCGATGCAAAAAATTCATTCCGAATTTAAAGAAATTTCGGATTATCTGCTTGATCTCAAATACGAAAGCAGCGGTTATTATACCGATCTCCCGGTGCCTTTAGAGCATATCGAACCTATGGAAAAGGGCGACGCGGAGCGGTTTATTGCGATTAAAGGCGACGGCAAAACTTCGCTCGTGATAACTTTTTTGAAAAACGAAAAGAGCGGCGAAAAGGTAATTTGCTTGTTCAATGCAAACGATCCGCGCGGAAAATATCCCGAAGCGTGCGATATTACGGTCGATTTAAAGCAAGGAGAGATCGCGCGTGTGTTTTCGCTTAAAAGCGGATTTGGCGCGGCGAAAAACGAATTTACGCTCGATAGCGGAGATTCGGTGTTTTTAATAGTTAAACAGGAGGAAAAATAAGGTGAAAAAAATAAGCAGAATTATAGCGTTGTTGTTTGCGGCGACTATCGCTTTGACGATGTTCGGTTGCGGCGGAAAGACGGGCGGCAATTCCGTCGATTTGTCGGGCGCGCCGGATTATTCGGGCAGTACGGGCGAATTTTTAACTTACGGATATACGGGTCCGACCGACGGAACCTGGTTCCGCGACGACGAACAGTATAATACGGGCGAGGATTACCGCACGACGGAGCGTTATGCCGAATATAAGGACGCAGGCTTTAACGTGCTTTTGTTGCAGGGCAACGAACCGTATAACGGCGAGCCTTTCGAAACGAGCATACTGAAGCGTACTATGGACAGAGCTTACGAAGCGGGAATTAAAAAGGTTATCGTATACGATTCGCGTATATTCAATCTTTCCGCGTCGGAAGTTCCGATAGTAGGCGAAGGCAGAAAATTCGCCACCGAGGACGACCTTGTGGAATTTATAAGAACGTGTCTTGCGGATTATAAGGATCACCCCGCGTTTTTCGGCGTGATGCTCGTGGACGAACCGTTTTATGACGTTCTGCCGCAGGCGGCGCTCACCTATAAAGCGTGCGAGAAGGCTCTTGACGGCATTTACGTTCAGCTCAACCTTCTTCCGCTCGACAATACGGCTTCCAGCGGAAGATTTCAGGATCCCGACGGCGAATTCGCAAGCCTTAACGTTTACGATCAATACGAATTGTATTTAAGACAATTCTGCGAGTGGTCGGGTTGCGACAGAATTTGTATGGACTCTTATCCTATCCGCCAATACACCAAATCGGGCGTGGCGAGCGAATATTATATTCTCGATACGCACCTGCGCAATCTCAGAATTCTCAATAAAGTAGCCAAGGAGTTCAATTGTAAACTCGACGCCGTGGCTCAGACTATGGGAATGGGACAATTGTCGGGAGATACGGTTTATCTTAAATCGCCCGACAGAAGCGAAATGTACTGGCAGATGAACGCTTATATGGGCTTCGGCATAAAGACTTTCGCTTCCTTTACTTACTGGAATAAACAGCAGAACAGCGTAAACAACGAATTTTACGACGGCTCGGCATATATAACGAGAAAGGGCGAACGCACGCCTCTGTATTATTCGATGCAGAAAATTCATCGCGAAATGCAGGAGTTTGCTCCGGTACTTATGAATTTCGATTATTGCGGAATGAGATATTATTATACCAAGCCCAGCTCGTATTCGACCCTTCATCTGTCGTCTGCATTCGGAGCGGACGAGGAACAGGATAAATTTTCCGAGCTTTCGGACGTACAGGTCGGCACTTCGCAAATGGCTATGGTAACCGAGTTGAAAGACGAAAACAGCGGACGTTATATGTACATGCTTATGAATCCGCAAGCGCCTTCCAACGCAAAATTCAGCGACGTTTCTCTCAATGCGACGCTCGATTTCGGCTCGAAATACAAAGCGGTAAAAATCTGGTATAAAGGAGAAAGCAAGCTTGCTCCGCTCGTAAACGGAAAGATAGATTTCGATCTTTCCGCCGGTTATGCGGTTTTCGTTATGCCTTATTAAAATCATGTACGAATTGAAATCCGTCAGCCCCGAAAGCGAAGGGATAC